>JAFGPV010000187.1 GCA_016936015.1 Pirellulales bacterium | reverse complement strand
GTGCGTCCAGACGCACCCTACGGTTCTTGCATACATGCCGGAGACCGGCCCGATTGGACTTTAGCACTAATTGCAGAGGGAGTCAACCGATGAGAACGGACAAGGGGACATCACTGATTAATAAGCAATCAGGTCCCCGTAACCCTAGGGCGTTCCGAAACTGGAGTATAGGAACGAGGGGCCGTGGAAAGGGTTCCTCTTTATTCGGCATTCGAGATTCGGATTTCTTTCGGCATTCGGGTTTTGGCATTCGGCATTCTTTGACCCTGGTTCATTGCGAAGCCGCAAGCGGCTTT
The DNA here is from genome assembly GCA_016936015.1 of Pirellulales bacterium. Lineage (GTDB taxonomy): Bacteria > Planctomycetota > Planctomycetia > Pirellulales > Thermoguttaceae > JAFGPV01. The sequence continues at coordinate 11,244 of JAFGPV010000187.1, read as the reverse complement.
CGGTGATCATTCGGGAATCACTCGGCCGCGGTCGGGGTGGCGATGTCCGTTGGGGGTTGCTGGAGGCGGACGAGCATCCATTGCTCGGTGCGGTCGGGGCCGAAATGGATCAGGGCGGGGGCTTCGTCCTTGGTCAGGTTGTAGAGGCCCGTTTCGATGACGGTCTCGGTGTTCTTGCCGACGCTCCAGGCGATCCGTTGGGTCTTCTTGTCGACCGAGCCGTAAATCGGAAGAACTTGCTGGATGACCGTGTTGGTGTAATTGCCGCGAACCACGCCTTCCTTGTTGACGGCCAACTGATAGGTCATGTCCGCATTGTTTTGGCCGTCGCGGGTCAAGGCGAAGACGCCCAGCGGCATCCATTGTCCCTCGTCGGAGGCCTGGGCCTGGGTTCCCGTATCGACGAGGTTTTCCGCTTGTTGGTAGTATTGCTGGGCCGTGCCGACGTCTTGGCCGTTGACGTAGACCGAGTTGTCCTGATAGACGACGCTGGTGCCGTAGTCGTAGTAGATCGGGTTGAGAGCCGGGTAGCCGAACCAGCCGTAGACGGCCGGCCAGGTGGCCGCCCGCCAGGCGTATCCCGCGGCCCAGCCGGCGGCGAACCAGGCGCCCGGATAGCGGCGATACCATCCCGGCGAGTAGAGATGCCAGCTATGAAAATTGGCGCGGACGGCCGTTCCGCCGGTGTGCAGATGGGCCGCCGAAACAGTATGCAGTCCACGGGGACCGGCGGCGAAACCTTGGGCATAGGTATTGCCGCGCGGGCCGGTCACGTAGCGTCCGCCGGCGGCGTTGCCGCGGGGCCCGACCACGGCGCCGCGTCCCGCCGAACCGCCTCTCGGCCCGCTGATCTTGCCCCCGGCGGCCGCGCCGCCGCGGGAACGGTACGCGGCGCCGCGCTGGGCGACGGAGCCGCCCGGGGAACTGAGCGAGTGCAGGCCGGCGTCCGAGGGCAGACCGAGAAAACTGTTCAGGGAACTGCGGGTCGGCATCCGATCGAAGTTACCCCCGGCCCAGCCGCCGGGCCGAGCGCCGCCGGTGTTGAAGCGATTGGCGTCGAAGCCCCCGGGCGTTCCGCCGCGCAATCCTTCCCGGGACATTCCGCCCAAGCCTTCGCCCGAAAAACCCCCGGGCCGAAAGTCGCCTGCATTGCCGAAACGCTCGCCGCCGAATTGTCCGGGAGAGAACCGACCGGCGGACAATTGGCCGCCGAATCCGCCGCCGTGAAAACCACCGCCGGCGAAGCCGCCGCCATGAAATCCCCCCCCGAAGCCGCCGATTCCTCGGGCTTGCACCCGTTCTGCACAACTGAAACCGACCAGGCACCATGCCGCCAGGGTTATGGTGATAGAGCGTGTCATATCAGTATTCCTTGTGTTTGAAATCAAGCCGAAAGGGCCATTGTTATCGTGATGGGTAAAACTCATTTCCGATGAAAGACGACCTCCTCCAGGTCGGGCAACAGCAAGCCGCCCTTCGAACGGCCTTGCGACTTCCAGGTCAGCGTGTCCTTGGAGCCGGTCGTCAGCACGTTGACCGCATGCGTCGGCGTCCGGTCGCTCGTTACGCCCGACGCCTCGATGATCCAGCCCGCCTTACACGGCGTCCACGTGCCGACCGCATGGCCCCCTTCGGAGGAAAACGTCCACGACGTGACGTTCTCCGTCCGCGGGTCCCAGCCGATGATCTGCTTGGCCGAGGCGATCGAATGGCCCTCCTTGACGACCGTGTAGGATAACTCGATGAAATTCTTTTCGACAATCCAGCGACCGGTCAGCTCAACCTTAACGTCGTGGTTTTCCGCCTTCCAAGTCCCCACCAAAAAATCCAAATCCTGGAGTTCGTTTTCATTTGCGGGTGGGGCGTGGGGCACGTCCCGAACGCCGGCCATCCGCCACCGGCCGTTGCGTTTGACGTGGACGACCGTGTACCGGCCATCCTTCGGCGACTTCGGCGGCGGCGGTTCGAGGGACGACCGGCCGTCTTCGATCGCCGTGCTTTCGGTTACCGGGCGGATCGCGTCGATTTCCAGGTTCAGCTTCACGCCGGGATGGGCGGCAAAGAAGGCGGCGTACTCCTTCTCGATCGCCGCGGGACCCTGGATCCGCCGCCCCTGCTCGTCGACGTAGTCGCCGTCCTCCGTCCAGAAAGCGGCGACGGCCTGGGCGTCGCCCCGGTTGAACGCCGCGACGAATGCCCGGGCGTTCTCGCGAATCTGGTCCGCCGGCGTCGCCGGTTCCTTTTTCTCCGCCGCCGACAAACTCGCAAGACCGCCGACGGCGATCGCGAGGAGATAAATTATCGTTTTCAAGGCGACCTCCCTTGGTTTCGGAATGGGACACGCCTGTTCGATGGGCAGCCGTGTCATCGATCGATTTACACAAAAATACTATTAATCGCCAATGCGGGAGACAACCCGTCACCAGGGGGAGGGGGGGCGGGAAGAGACGGATTGATCTTAATAGAGGGGCTGTGCCTGTGAGCATGGCAAGGATGCCGAGGGAGGGGTTCGTTCCTTGAACTTATCCCCCCGATTGCCAGCGCTATCCCGATTGTCCGGTCAAACCGAGCTTTTCGCGGACTTGTCGGAGAGAGGAGCGAGATTCTTCACGAGAGCGTTGCGAGAGAAATTCCATCAATTCCGGTTGCTGACGGATCATTTCTACTTCCAGAGCCAGATCGTCCACTTTGGCCAGTAAAAATTCTTTTCCGTCGGGAGCGCGGAGGAGCAGATTTCCGCTGTGAGCCAAGGCAAGCAGTTCCGACAGGCTTGGTGTCGTCGCACTAACGTCAATCGTTTTCATATAAAGAACACTGATTTACACTAATATCCACGGATTGTCCGCATCAGTGGAGATGAGTGTAAATTAGTGTACAAAAACAGTCGAGTGAAACCAAGAGGATCAATTATTATATTGAACATCTAAACAACCTGCAAACATCGTCCAACCTTGGTCGGGTAATCTCGATAAATCCGGCGTTTTGCACGTCCTGGACATTTAAAATTGAGGGGGGTACATTAGGAGAAAATTGACGCCCCTTTCTGCACTAACTTTCCCGGGAGACCCGCTGATGGCCGAAAAAACGTGGATTCTGACCGACGTGGAGAACGACGTGTACGTAGATCAATTGACCGTGGGGCCGAAGGAGGCCGGCGGGACGGCGCAGGGGTATTCGGTCGGCAAGCGGACGCTCCGCGGCGGGTTGCAGGAGGGAGTGGACGTCGTCGAGATCGACAACGGCAGGCTGCGGATCGTGGTCCTGCCGACCCGGGGAATGAACCTCTGGCGGGTCAGCCTGGGCGACCTGCAACTCGGCTGGAACTCGCCGGTCAAGGGGCCGGTGCATCCGAAGTTCGTCCGGCTCGACGCCCCCGACGGCGCCGGCTGGTTGGACGGTTTCGACGAATTCTTTTGCCACTGCGGCCTGCATTACAACGGCGGACCCGAGTTCCATCCCAACGGCACGCTCCGCTTCGGACTGCACGGGAAGGTCAGCAATATTCCGGCGCACAAGGTCGAAGTCGCCGTCGACGGCGAGTCGGGAACGATCTCCGTCCGCGGCGAGGTGGACGAGGCCCGGGCCTTCGGCAACAAGCTCCGCCTGACCACGACCGTCACCACGCGGGTCGGCAGCCCGGAACTGACGGTTACCGACGTGGTGAGCAACGCCTGGGGCCTGCCGAGCGAGATGGAACTGCTGTATCACATCAACGTCGGGGTGCCGCTGTTGGGCGACGGCGCGCGGCTGTTCGTGCCCGTGAAAAAAGTCGCCCCGCGGTATCCGGGCGAGGAGGGCGACATCGCCGGGTGGGACCGCTACGGGCCGGAGACGCCGGGCTTTAAGAACGTGGTGCTGCTGACCGAGAGCCTGGCCGACGCGGCCGGCCGGACGTTGGCCGTGCTGCAGAACGCGGCGGCCGATCGGGGCATGGCGGTGAAGTACAACAAGAATCAACTCCCGTATTTTACTCTCTGGAAGAACCTCCAACCTGCGGCCGACGGCTATGTGACCGGACTGGAACCGGCCACGAATTATCCGCACACCCCGTCCATCGAAAACCGGCAGGGCCGGGTGATCGTGCTTCAACCGGGCGAGTCGCATACCTCGGAGATCACGATCGAGGCCCTGCCGGACGCCGAGGCGGTGTCCCGGGCGGTCCGGGCGGTCGCGGAGATCCAGGGCCAAGTCGTCCCCGAGGTCTCCTCCCAGCCCAATCCCCAGTGGTCGGGGTGAGGGCGGGGGTCGAATATTGAGAGTCGAATGTCGAGGGTCGAAGGTCGATTATGATTGCGACCCTCGACTCGCGACCTTCGACTCTCGAAAATTGGTCTTTCTCTATTTTGCCCCCTTGCGTTATACTACCGGCAAAGGAGATCGTTCTATGGGATACCGTTTTTTCCGTCGTTACGGGTTATGGTCCGTCGCGGCCGTGGCGGTGGGGATTCTCATCGGCGGGCTTCTGCCGCGGACGCCGATCCACGCCACGGCCACCGACCGCACCGACACCTTTATGATGGCGACCGGCATGTTGGATCAAAATCTGGAGGCGGTCTTTCTGTTCGACTGCCTGACGGGCGATCTGATGGCCACCGCCTTGCAGAAGCCGCCGTACCCGGGCGGTTTCGGAGGGGTTTGGCGGTACAACAACGTGTTGGGAGATTTGGGCGTGGATCCCTCGAAGAATCCGAAGTTCCTGATGGTCACCGGCGTGGCCGACCTGGAGGGCGGCACGGCGTCGAACAACCTTGGTTATTCGGCGCTGTACATCGTCGAACTCACCTCCGGCACGATGGTGGCCTATGCCGTTCCCTACAAGCGATCGCTCTGGAACACCCGCCGTCCCATCCAAGAGAACCTGATCCTGATCGGCAAAATGCGTTTCCGCAACACGCCGCCGCTGCGGATGAACTTCCAAGTCCCGCCCGCCTCCCGGGGGAAGTAGGAGTTGACGGTGGGCCGATGCCGGGGATTGAAAGTTTAGCCCCGGCACTTGTGCCGGGCGTGCTCGGGAAGACGCCCTGCTCCCGGCACAAGTACCGGGGTTCCATTTCTACGTGGCGCCTTACGAGGGAATCTCGAGGCCGAGCAGTTCTTCCAGCGGCCGAGCCAGGCGGCGGAAGTCGGCGGCGGACATGGCGTGGGTGTCCCACTTGGGCGAGATGCGGTGGGCGCGGTTCAGGTACGTGGCCAACGGGATCGCCACGAAGCCGTAGAGCCGGCCGCGGTGCGTAAAGAGCTGCTCGGCCGGCAGCGGGGAGCGCTCGCCCAGCACGTCGTAGGCGAAGACGAACAGGCCGCGGAAATTCTCGCCGAAGAGCCGTTCCCACTGCGCGAGACTCTTCAGGTCGTCGGCGGTGGACCAGTTTTTCCAATACTGCCGCTGCCCTTCGCCCGACGGGAAGCGGCGGCCTTTGACGTCGACCAGCCAGGTGGTTTCGCCGGCGGAGACGATGAAATCGAGGCTCTTGATCGACGCCCCGTTGGAGAGCACGCTCCGCTTGGCCTCGTCCACCGCCACGTACGGCACGCCGCGATCGCGCAACAGCGCCTCGAAGGCCGATTCGTAGTGGTTGTCGCGGTTGGCCATAAAAGCAATGGGGAATGGGGAATGCGGCTGTTCTCCTTCATCATTTTAAAATCTCTTTCACCGCCGCAACGATGCTCCGAGCGTCGGATTCCAGGGGCACGTCGCGCTGTTCTTTTTTTTGCAGATCTTTGACTTGACAGGTATGGTTGTCGAATTCCTTGGCCCCGGCGATCAGGGCGACGCGGTGGCCGCGGCGGTCGGCGTATTTGAGTTGCTGGCCCAGCTTCTTCGGCTCGGGATAGACCTCGACGGCAAGGCCCGCGCGGCGGAGCGCGGCGGCCAGCCGCAGGTACTCGGGCAGGCGGTCGGCGTCGAAGTAGGCAATGAAGACCTCGGCCGGGGTGCCGACCTGCTCGAGCATCTTCAATTCCTGCATGGCGGCTAGCAGGCGGTCCAGGCCGAGCGAGGCCCCCACGCCGGGCAGCTCCTGGGACGTGAACAACCCGGCCAGGTTGTCGTAGCGCCCGCCGGAACAGACGCTGCCGATGCCCGGCAGGGCGGTCAGATAGGTTTCGTAGACCGTGCCGGTGTAATAGTCCAGGCCCCGGGCGATGGAGACGTCCAACTGGAGGCACGCCTCGGGGACGCCGGCCGCGCGGGCGGCGTCGAGCACCCGGGTCAAATCCGCCACGCCCTCGGCGCCGACCGCGCTGCCGGCCACCAGCGGCTCCACCTGCCGGAGGATCTCGGCGTTGGCGCCCGACAGCTCCGCCAGCCGGAGAATTTCCCGGGATTGGCCGGGATCGAGGTTGACGGCAGCCTGGAGTTCCTCGGCGACGGCTTGGGGACCGACCTTGCCGAGTTTGTCCAAAACCCGGAGCACGGCCGCGGCGCGATCGGCCAGATTCAACCGTTCGAGTAATCCGGTCAGCAGCTTGCGGTTGTTCAGGCGGATGGAGAACTCGGCAAAGCCGAGCGCGCGGAGCAGGTCGTGGATCACGAGCACGATCTCGACGTCGGCGGCCAGCGACCGAGTGCCGATGACGTCGAAGTCGCACTGCATGAACTCGCGGTATCGTCCCCGGGCGGTGTTCTCGCCCCGCCAGACTTTGGCGAGGTGGTAGCGCTTGAAGGGGACGCCGGCCTCGGGAATGTACTGGGCGGCGAACCGGGCGAAGGGGACCGTCAGATCGAACCGCAGTCCGACCCAGCGCCCGCCCTGGTCCTGGAACTTGTAGAGCTGCTTCTCCGATTCCTCGCCCGCCTTGCCGGTCAGGATTTCGAGGTATTCCAGCGCCGGGGTGTCGATCGGGGCGTAGCCGTAGGAGCGATAGACCCGGCGGATCGCCTCGATCAGCCGCTCCCGGGGGATCATCAATTCCGGCGGATCATCGCGGAAGCCCTTCAGCACGCGCGGCGGAATTCTTTGCGGGGTAGTCAACGGGGAAAAAGCGGAAAAGGATGAAGGATTTTGGAATCGGCGTAATGGGATAAAAACGCATCGTGCGTAGATCAATTGTAGTGGAACCACGGGGATTTCGACAACGGGGAGCGGGTAGCTGTTTTTTCAAGGGGTGATGGAGGGTCTCATGCGAGACCTCTCGCCCATCCGCTTCCTTGTCAATTCGCTCACCGTCACAAAGCCGATTCTTGTTCCTGCTTGGGGACGGTAATCAATTACTTTTGACGTTTCATGGCTTTCCGGATTTTCTCTATACAAATATTAGGTTTCTTAGCAAGTTCACATTCCCATATTCTCACGACTCGCCAACCCTGTTTTTTTAATAAGTTGTTTACAAGTAGATCACGTTTTTTGTTGTGCTGAATTTTATCACGCCAAGCCTCAACGTTTGTCTTTGGATTAATATTTTTTCCACATTTATGGCCGTGCCAGAAACATCCATCGACGAAAACAACAACCTTGACCTTTTCCCATGCAAAGTCAGGTTTTCCAAGAATCGGACGGTGCCTGCGCCATCCACTCAATCCCGCTCTTCGGAGTAGGAAAATCAATCTATTCTCCGTCGTTTTATTCCCGGTGCTCCGAACGCGAGACATTAATTGTCCACGTGACAAACCGCCAAACGTTGTTTTTTCTTTCTGTGAATTGCCCGGCCACCGACTCATTGTTAAGAATCCTCTTTCCAACGGTTTTGCGCCTTAAGGACGGCTTTAACTTCCTTGGCGGCCAATTTCGCGTATAAGGGGGGAACGGCGTTGCCAATCATGTCACATGCGGACTCCATCTCATCAGTGACGAAGCGATAATCTTCTGGGAACGATTGAAGCAACGCTGCTTCGCGGACTGAGATGGTGTAACGGCGTTTATCAGGATGGCCAAACCTTCCCCGAGATGAGATCGTACATCCGCCCGTAATAGTTGGTGAAACTTGATCCCAAGTCATTCTGCCGTACACGTTGGTGAAGCCTGAGTAACCGTTTTGATGGCATAAAGGGCGTATTGGTTCGTCTAATTTTAACCACGTTTGTCCTGGTTTCGCTGCTTTTAAGCGTTCTTTTGTTTGTGATTGTAAATCTCGAACCACGTGCCAGTTGTATGCCTGTGGACCACCACTCCGAATTGCTTTGCTAAGAGTAATTGGTGCACTCATGTGACCGATGACGCTTCTTACTTTAGTCCATGATTTTAACTTGGAGCTGTACTCCGGTGAACGTGTATGTGACGGCTTCGGGAAACTCACTTTAAAGCCATCTCCAGCGAGAAGAACCAGGCGTCGTCGCGATTGCGGGAGTCCGAAATTTGCCATCTGCTCAATGTGCCAGCCGCAATGGTATCCAAGACGCTTCAAAACGTTCAAGAACCTATCAAATATGGATTTCCCGCGGCTTGCAAGTCCAGGAACGTTCTCCATCATGATCGCCTTGGGCCGTATTTCCTTGATAAGTTTAGCCATTATCAGCAGAAGCTCGTTACGCGGGTCTTGTTTCTTGTACTTGGCCGTCAGGGAACAAAATCCTTGACAAGGAGCACATCCGGCTAAGAGAGAAATTCGTTTGTTACCAGCGGCCCTTAAAATTTCCTTTGCAGATACCTCCCGGATGTCCTTTTCGATCAACTGGGTACGTCGATTGTTCCAACGATAAGTCGCCGCCGCAATAGAGTCGATTTCAACTGCCGCCGCGACGCGAAATCCCGCGTCGCGAAGGCCCTTGGTAAGACCACCACAGCCGGCAAACAGATCTATTGCGATAGGCCTATGAGAACTCATTTCATGCGCCTTTTATTCTTACGTTTCGCCTTCCTTCGCTCTCTTTTGTAGAATCTTGCGGAATTGGTTGTGACTATGCTTCGCTCGTTCGATTAGATCGTCCCATGTTGTGAAGAAGACCCAACCTTTGTCTGCATAGGCTTGCTTGATGCTTTGTGCGTTTTCGTGTAGCTCAGCGGCAATCAGATGACTTTGAACATGTGCATACTTTATAGATTTGGGATCTGATAGTTCCCCGTATCGTTTCGTGACGTACTTTCTGTACTTTTGGGCTTGTTCTATATCATTGAACGTGGCAATATGGGCGCCCCGCTTGATCTCGACTATATGCAGCGTTCCTCCAACTCCAACACAGAAAAAGTCAGCCCGATCGGCATCTCCAGTAGTTCCCTTTTTCTCAAGCCCAAACTCTCTCTTGATCCAAGTGGCGACTTGTCCTTCGGCCTTGTTGAGCATCCAGGTTGTATCAATGAGCCATGGATTACCTTCGAGGTGCTTAGATATTACGCCACGCTCTTTCGCGTTCTGTCGATGCATCTTTTCAAGAGTCTCGATAGCTGCCAAGTTGCTGTCTATAATCTGAAGAAGCGTTACAGCGGTCCGCACTTCCATTTTGGAAAGCAAATCATCCAATTGTTCAAGGTCCGCAATGTCGGTCTCTCGAAGTTTTTGGAAAATGCTTCGTAACGTTGCGTTTTCCAACGCGTCGAGGAACCAAGACAATATGTCCTCGAATTCAGTTGGTTCCATCTCCACGGACTTGAACTTCTCTACAAACCGTACGGCAATGTCCTTGTATGATGGTGCAAGCCGTTCAATACGAGCTTGTATTTTCGGATTCACTTCCTTAATTTGTTTCTCTCGTAGGGAGGCGCGAAACTTTGCCCATTCGGAAAGGCACTTTCTTAGCATCTTTTGCCCCCACTCCTTGAGCGCTGTTCCCTCAGGGCTTTCCCATGCAATAGAATCTCTCGGTGTAGCAATGTGGTCCTGTTCATCAGTACCGGCATCAAGCCATTCGGCCTTCACCATGCCAACCATGTAGCGCAGACCGTGCTGACCGGTAACTCCTCCGCTTATTTCAAAGAAAGTTTCCTCTTGTGATATTTTCCCCCTTGTGTAAATGAGAATTCCGCTCAACTCTCCTTCGTTCTGTTTGCGTGGATTCTCAGTGAATCCAATCCAGTACCTAACAGGACCACAACCCGCAACGTTGTCCGTGGCCCATCCATGCTTGGGCTCTCTCCATTGAAGTTTTATTTTTTCTTCTCTCAGTTCCTCTCCGTTGATGCGAAGGTGGAATTTTGGTCCAATAAGAAGAAATCGCTGTGCCATGCTATGATGAAAATTGTCGGCATTTCTGGCTTTACGTTCGTGTAGATGTCTTAGGATTACCGTCGTTCCCTTAGTGGTTCTTGACTTCTTCGGGGCTTTAGATATCGGACCAGCAAAAACTACATCAACGGGAGCCGGACCTTGCTCCACTTTCTTTAAATCGGACAGATCCATTTTGATCCAAATAAGCGTTTTCTCCTTCACACTGGGATCAGCGTCTTTATAGACCGTCTGCACTTCCAGAGTGTCGGCGATACCAAATCCAGCCAGTTTCCCAACACCTTTGCGACCTTGAAGCGGGCGACCTCCAGGAGATTTGTCCGTCTTTTCTTTCTTGCGTCGATCATAACCGACGATAAGATACGCATTCTGAACCATGTCCCAGGTCATGCCGTTTCCATTGTCCGATACCTCAATGAAATGGTTTGAATCAGTTGGGTCCCACGCCTCATCCAACGGAATTTGGATTTTTACTTCAGTTGCATCCGCGTCCCATGCGTTGGAAATGAGTTCCGCGATAGCTGGAACAGGCCGCCCTGCGTACATCTGTACGCCGAGGTGCTTAACGATGTTCCCAGCGACTGTAAGAACCAGATCTTTCTGATTACGGCCAGGAAGAAGTAATTGACTTCTCTGTTGCTTCATCTATTTTTGCCCTCCCTCTCAGTTTTTCGTTTTTTTTGAATTAATTCCCCACTTCCGATTCCGAAAAGCTATTAATTACCCAACACTCCAATCTCCTCGAAAGTCGCCTACTCGTAATCCTTTGCCGGAACGTCACTTCCAGCAACCGCGCCACCTCCGCTTCCAGCCCGAATTAATTCCAACAAACCAATTCATTTTGGTAAAAAATCATTGGCAATTATTCGCCATAAGTCGTTATCCCATAAGTGCTTAGCGTAAATTCGGCAGATTATTTTTTTCCCTGCTCCCTCTGGCGAGGTGTCAGGTAAAGTCCATTCTACCCGCCGTAACTCGTTTGTATAGACGGCTTTTCGGTCACTCCCCTTTCCCCCAAAAAACCACTCGCCGCAAAACGCCGGGAATCAATGAAAGAATTACCTGAGGGTGTCCTGAAATTCACAGGCAATCCACAATCCATTTTACTTGCCCGTTCTTATTGCCACGGCGGTGGTTATAACGAACGAG
>JAFGPV010000186.1 GCA_016936015.1 Pirellulales bacterium | reverse complement strand
TGGGGATTGGGGATTGGGGATTGGGGATTGGGGATTGGGGATTGGGGATTGGGGATTGGGGATTGGGGATTGGGGATTGGGGATTGGAAATCTAATTTCTATTGTAGCCGGTGTGGGAAAAGTATAAAGAGGCGGGAAACAGAAGAAGCACCATCACCCCCGGATTGACAGCAATGCAATTATATTCTGGAATGTACCCTTTTGAAGGAGATGGGATATCATGAGTCGTGAACTCCACGACGGTCGGCACGACGGCCTGGAACCGTTGGAAGCGTTGGATCTCCGCAAAGTCACCTGCTTCAGCGACCTGCTTAGGCAGATGTCGCGGACCGCGTTCGGCGGCCGGGAGCTGGGCGAGGCTTACGAGGTCCTCTCGGCCATGACCGACGATGGGGACTGCACCGTCGTCCTGACGCTATCCGGGGCGATGACCATCGCCAAGATGGGCAAGGTCATTTGCGAGATGATCGACGGCGGTCTGGCGCATGTTATCGTCAGCACCGGGGCGATTATGACCCACGGCTTGTCGGAATCGATCGGCTGCCTGCACTATAAAAACGATCCCCGCCTCTCCGACAAAGAGCTTTTCGACCGGGGATACAACCGGGTGTACGACACCGTGGAAATGGAGGCCAACCTGGTTTCCGCCAACCGGTTGGTGGGCGAGGCGCTGGAGGCCCACGACTGGTCGCGGCCGGCTTGTTCCTGGGAGATCCACCGCGCGATCGGCAAAAAACTTTGCGATACCGGCCAGATGCCGAGCATCCTGGGCTGCGCCTACCAACGGGACGTCCCCGTCTTCGTGCCGGCGTTTACCGACTCCGAGTTGGGCCTGGACGTGGCCGAGTATTTCCTCCGGGAGAATGTTCAGCAGAAGCGGGAGCAGGATCTCGAGCGAATGTTCTCGGCGGCGCCCCCCTTTAATCCGTTTCTTGATTTGCGCGAATACGTCAAGCGGATTTTGCGAGCGAAGCGGCTGGGGATCGTGACGATCGGGGGCGGCGTGCCGCGGAACTGGGCCCAACAGGCCGGCCCCTTCATTGATACGCTGAACTTCCGCTTGGGCTGCAACTTCACGGTACCGCGGTTCCGCTACGCGGTGCGGATCTGCCCCGAGCCGGTCCACTGGGGCGGCCTGAGCGGCTGCACCTACTCCGAAGGCGTCTCCTGGGGCAAGTTCGTCAGCCGCGAAGACGGCGGCCGCTACGCCGAGGTCCACTGCGACGCCACCATCGCCTGGCCGCTGCTGGTCAAGGCCGTGCTGGAAAAACGAGAGTTGTGAGTGATTCTCCGATAAGCCCCATTGTTATCCAACTTGGATTCTTCGCTGCGCTCAGAATGACACAAGGTAGCTATGCCTCCCGTATCTGGCGGATGATCTCGGCGGCGCCTTGGCGGAGGAGGTCTTCGGCGATGCGGCGGCCGAGGGCGACGGGGTCGGAGGGCGGGGCGGAGTGGTCGGCTTCGATTTTTTGGCGGCCATCGGGCGAGAGGACGCGGGCGGTCAGACGGAGTTGATCGGCTTCGATCCGACCCCACGCGGCCACGGGCGCCAGGCAGCCGCCGTGGAGGGTCGCCAGCATCGTCCGCTCGGCAAGGACCGCGGCGTGGGTGGGCGGATGATCCAACGGGGCGACGGCCTGTCGCGTTACGGCGTCGTCCGAGCGGGTCTCGATCGCCAGCGCCCCCTGGCCGACCGCGGGCAGAAGCACCATAAGCGGCAGCCGCTGGGTGATCTGATCCTCCAGTTCCAAGCGGATCAGGCCGGCCTCGGCCAGCACCAGGGCGTCGAAAAAGCCCTGACGGAGTTTCCCCAGCCGGGTCTCCACGTTGCCGCGGACGTCGGCCATTTGCAGGTCGGGCCGGACGTGCAGCAGTTGCGCCCGACGCCGCAGGCTGCCGGTCCCGATCCGGCTGCCCGGCGGAAGGTTTTCCAGTCTGTCGGCCTGTTCCGAAATCAGCACGTCGCCGCAGGGGGCGCGCTCGGGGACGGCCGTGATCGTCAACCCGGGCGGCTCCTCGGTGGGCAGATCCTTGAGGCTGTGGACCGCCAGGTCGATCCGGCGTTCGAGCAGCGCGGCTTGAATTTCACGGGTAAACACCCCTTGTCCGCCGAAGGCCGCCACGGCGTCCCGCCGCCGCCGGTCGCCCTGCGTGCGGAGCAGCACGATTTCGACTTCCCTTCCCGCAGCGCGAAGCAGCTGGGCAACCTCCTCGGCCTGCCGTCGGGCCAAAGCGCTGGCTCGGGTTCCTAGACGCAGGGGCATAGGGTTTTGATAAGGAACTGTGAAAAATATTTAAACAATTGTCATTCTGACGGGCACCGACGCGGGGCGTTGGTCGGCGAAAAATCTTCTGTGTTTTTGGGAGGAGATCCTTCGCCGACCATCTGTCGATGGTGCCCGTCAGGATGACTTGACCGCCGTCTCCGGGCGTTTATGGGCCGCCGTCCGTCCCTCCAGGCGTTTTGCTTTCCGGTTCTTTATTCAGGACGGAAGCGAGTATTGAAATCGTTAAGATTCCGGCGATGATCCCCAGTTTGACCGGCGTGGGGAGGTAATGTTCAACTTCCTTGGGATAAAAATACTCGGCGATCATGGCGGCGCCGATGAAAGCCAGGATCGCACTGAGTCCGTAGTGCAGGTAGCGGAACATGGTGATGGCGCCGGCAAAGAGGAAATATAGCGCCCGCAGGCCGAGGATCGCAAAAACGTTCGAGGAGAAGACGATGAACACGTCCCGGGTGATGGCCAGGATGGCCGGCACGCTGTCCATGGCGAAGACCACGTCGGTGCTTTCGACCACCAGGAGCACCAGGAACATCGGGGTGATGCACAGCCGGCCGCCCTCGCGGGCGAAAAACGCATGGCCGTATTGATGGTGGTCGCCGCGGGTAACGGGCAGCCACCGCCGGGCCGTCCGCAGGACGATGTTCCGGTCGGGATGGACTTCGGCGTTTGCGTGGCGGGCCAGTTTATAAGCGGTATAGATCAAAAAAAAGCCGAAGATCATCAATACCCAATGGAAATTCGAAAGGAGTCCCGCCCCGATCAACACGAACGCCAACCGCAGGAAAATCGCCCCCAAGACGCCCCAGAACAAGACGCGGTATTGATATTGGATCGGGACGTGAAAGAACCGGAAGATCACGGCGAACACGAACACGTTGTCCACCGAGAGCGACTTCTCGACCAGGTAGCCGGTGAAAAAATCGAGCGACGGTTTTCCCCCCAGCCACCACCACAGCAAACCGTTGAATCCCAGGGCGATGCTGATCCAAAAGAGCGACCAACCCGCCGACTCCTTCAATGTCGGGGTGTGATCGTGCCGGTGGAAGACGAGCAGATCCAACGTCAACAGGACCAGGACCAGTCCGGAGAAGACGATCCATTCCAGGACTTCGCGTTGGACGAGTAGTTCGAGCATGGTGCGAAAGGGATCCGAGAGTATCGAAAATGTTTAGCCCCGGCACTTGTGCCGGGAGCCTTGCGTTGGGACGCGCACACCCGGCACAAGTGCCGGGGCTAAACTTTTGGCCCTTATCTTAAATGGTTATGGAATGCAGGGCAATGCAGGCTCCGGGCCGTTTGACAGGGGTGTGGCAGAGGATTATATTCATTCTTGTCTCCTGGGGCGGTTCTCCGTTCCTGATTTTCCCTAGAAAAACGAGGAGATCGAAATGACGTTCCGACGGGCATCTCTTGCGGCGTTCATTCTGGCGATTCCTGCAATCGTCAACTTTCCGGCCGCGGCGGCGGACGAGCCGACGGCCACCCGGGAGTTCGAGATCCGCAACGACCGGGCCTATCTGGGCGGCCAGCAAGTCAATCTCTGGGGCCTCCGCTGCGGCAACGCCCTGCACAGCGAGGCGATTACCGAACGCCACGTCCGCAATCTCGACAACATGGCGGCTCACGGCATCAACCTGATCGGCGTGTACATCCAGGGGAGCAACGCCGGCTGGCCGGATCCCCAGGCTGCGGCCAACGGCTTTACCCGCGACGGCAAACTCCGGCCCTGGGCCGCCCGACGGCTGGAATACCTCATCCGCGAGGCGGACCGCCGGGGGATGGTCGTGATGGTCGGACTGTTCACGCCCCGCAAGGACCAGGAGTTTTACGACGAAGCGGCAATCCACCGGGCGGTCGAGGAGACGGCGAAATTCCTCCGCGACCGGAAACTGAAAAACGTCTTCGTCGATATCATGCACGAATACAACCATCCCGAGCGGATCGACCACGTGATCTTCCGCGAGCCGGACGGCGCGGCGAAAAAGGCCAAGCTGACCGCCTGGTTCAAGGCCGTGGCCCCGGACATCGAGGCGGGCGTCTGCCCGACCGAGAACTCGGGCACGGCCGACTCTTATCCCGGCATGGACGTGCGGATCATCCAGAAGAAGATGCCGATCCCCAAGCAGGGATTCGCGGTCAACGTCGAAACCAAGCGGCAGGACCCTTATCAGAACGACGGCGTCTTCAACCAGGGCAACCTCGATGACATCTTCGCCGATTGTCGCCGCTATCAAGAGGCGCCCAACGCAACGATGTTGTTCCACGCCGGATTCATCCAGGGGATCACGAACTTGAGCGGCAGCGCTCCGCACGCGGAGATGGGCGGTTACGGCACCAGTTCTCACGACCGCGGCGTGCGGTTTTACTACGATTGGGTCCGCGACCACGTCGGGCGCTGGGAATATCCCAAGCACGTTCCCGTCGGAAAAGAATCCGGTCATTCCGAGTGAAGAGGATTTCGAAGAACCCCAAGGGGAGTGAGCCATGCGGCGGCACGGTTTTACGCTCGTGGAATTGCTGGTCGTTATCGCCATTAT
This sequence comes from Pirellulales bacterium, assembly GCA_016936015.1. GTDB lineage: Bacteria > Planctomycetota > Planctomycetia > Pirellulales > Thermoguttaceae > JAFGPV01. Next base: position 35,010 of record JAFGPV010000186.1, on the reverse strand, counting down.
TGGCATCCTGATCGCCCTGCTGCTGCCGGCCGTCCAGTCGGCCCGGGAGGCCTCCCGGCGGACAGCGTGCAGCAATCACTTGAAGCAGCTCGGACTGGCCATTTATCACTACCACGGAACCTTCGGCTCCCTGCCGCCGTTCGCCGTGGTCAAACAGCTCCCCGACGGTTCGCTGTGGACCAGCTACCTGGGACCGCACGCCCGGATCCTCCCCTTCATCGAATACTATAGCACCTACCGCTCGATGGATCTGAAAGTCGGTTACGGCGACCTCATCAACAAGCTGGCCGTGGGACAAGTGATCCCCATCTTTCTGTGTCCCAACGAGGTCCGGCGGAAACCCGTCTCCCACAGCAAATTCGGCGACATCGGGGGCGTCAACTACGGATTCTGCGCGGGCGATTGGTTCGTCTGGGGCGGAGCGGGACACGACCTACCCCAGACCCGTTCGGCCTTCGGCATCAACCTCAGCCGCCGGTGGAAGGATTTTTCCGACGGCCTGAGCAATACCCTTTTCATGTCGGAGGTGAAAAATTACCAGACGACGGTCCGCGACTGCGCCCCGTTCTCGCAGATCAACGATCCGCTGAACGTTCCTCCCCCCGACGCCGATCCGCTGGCGGTCTGCCCCGAATATCAGGGCAGCGGCTGCACGCTGTTTGTGAAGGCCCACACGCAGTGGGCCGAGATGTCGTCCCATCACAACGGCTTCACTACGGCCTGGCCTCCCAACAAGCGGACGCCCGGCGGCCCCGGGCTGAGCGAACCGGACGTCGACGTCATGACCCTCCGCGAGCGCCTCGGCGGCCCGACCTACGCGGCGATCACCTCGCGGAGCTACCATCCCGGCGGCGTCAACGCGCTGCGGGGCGACGGCTCCGTGCAGTTCACCGCCGATTCCATCGACGGTTTCGTATGGCGTGCCCTGGGGACCGTCGCCGGAGGTGAAAACACGTCGGAGAGTACGCTCTAAACAAAAACAGATAACGAATTATAATATCGATGGAATCTTCGATGGATTAAGCTGTAGTCCCCAGCCGGCGGCTAATAGCCATTAAGAAGCATCATCAATTCCCTTCGCCGGCTGTTTAATTCGACTTCTATTCCCTGGGACTCAATAAACCCCTCGTTTCTCCGCGCTCTCCTTGGGGACTCGCTTTTCCGCAACGGCCATAGATTGCCCATATTTCCGCATGGCAGCCTGGTTCGAATAGCCGATTCCGCTCGGAAAATTTCTGAAATATTCTTGCTTTTGGCCGGTGGATGCAAGAAAATCCTTAACAAGTGTATTCGTTTCCGGGCAACCGCGAGTCCCCGGGCGAGGCCCGATTTTGCCGCAGCGTGGCAAAAAGGCGACGGGCACGGAAAAAGAGCAACGTCTTTGAACCATCGTGTCCTCGCCTTCGTAGCTAAAACACCACGCCCCGGCAACGGAGCGACCCGCTGCCTGTAGTTTTTTTACGACGCGCATCCCTCCACGGGACGCGTTCATTAATACCGTGTCGCGGGGGTGAGTCTCTTGCAATCGCTTCCATCGAAAAGATGCGAAATCCGATTTGACCTCCGAGCGTTTTTAACACAAGCTTAAAAAGGAGCTTATCTATCCTCTCGTCCTATGTGAAGTCTCGCGGCCCTCACGTGTGCATCTCCCTCCGGTAAACACTCGTCACACCGTGGTGATGCATCGTCGCGCAGGCTTCCCACGTTGAAAGATCCACCTCATGAGACCTGCTCGCATTGTTTCTGGATTTCGCGGGGTATATCTACGATTGAGCCAGGAGATTACGGAAGGTTTCGACCGCCGCCGTGAACTTTTTTCGGGCGCGCCTCGGGACCGGCACTGTCGGCGGCGCCTGTTGCGGATCGAGCCGCTGGAGACCCGACAGTACTTAAGCGGCGACGGACTCGTCTCCTCCGTCTCCCCGACGTGGTTTCAGGACGTCGCCGGCGGAGTCAACGACGCCAGCCACATCGGCGCCGCCGCGCTGACCGCCCAGAGCGTCCAAGGCGTCGTCGATACGTCGACGACAAACGGCAGCGCGTCTGCCAGCTACGATTGGATCGTCCAGTTCAACACCGCCGCCGTGCAGCAGATCGCTTCGGTGGCCGAGGCGTCCAGCCTGCTGGTCGGCGGGGGCGTGGAGTTCGACGTGATTCGCGGACTGGGCCTGGTCGGACAGGTGCTGGTCCGCAGCTACGGCAGCTCCCTCGAGACGGCGGCCTCCGCCCTCCTACAAAACACGTTCATCGCCGGCTTCGAGCAGGACGCCGTGCGGCAGTTGGAGGTCACGTCCGACGATCCCCAGACCGGCGCGCTGTACGGCTTAAGCGCCATCGACGCGCCGGAGGCGTGGAGTCTGACCACCGGCAGCCGCGGCGTGGTGGTGGGGGTGATCGACACCGGCATCGATTATACGCACCCCGACCTGGCCGCGAACGTCTGGACCAATCCCGGCGAAATCGCCGGCAACGGCCTGGACGACGACCACAACGGATTCGTCGACGACGTTCACGGATATGACTTCATCAATGACGACGGCAATCCGCTGGACGACAACGGCCACGGCACGCACGTCTCCGGCACCATCGCCGCCGTGGGCAACAACGGCCTGGGCGTGGTCGGCGTCAATTGGTCCACCTCGCTGATGGGCCTGAAATTTCTCGACGCCGACGGTTCCGGCTACACCTCCGACGCCGTCCGGGCCATCAACTACGCCACGATGATGCGCTCCCAGTACGGCGTGAACCTCCGCGTGCTGAACAACAGTTGGGGCGGCGGCGGCTACAGCTCGCAGATGGCTGCCGCCATCCAGGCCAACAACGACGCGGGCATCTTTTTCGTGGCGGCGGCCGGCAACAGCGGCAGCAACAACGATCGCACGCCCCAGTATCCCGCCAACTACAACGCCGCCAACGTGGTCTCCGTGGCCGCCGTCGACGCCCACGACGCCCTGGCCAGCTTCAGTTGCTACGGGGCCTCCACCGTCGATCTGGCCGCGCCGGGCGTCTCCATTCTCAGCACCATCCCCGGCAACCGCTACGCCCGGTACTCGGGCACGAGCATGGCCACGCCGCACGTCGCCGGAGCGGCCGCCCTGGCGTGGGCCTACAATCCCGACGCCACCGTGGCCGAAGTCCGCGACGCCCTTTTGCAAGGCACGGACGTCCTCGGCGGATTGAGCGGCAAGGTGGCCACCGGCGGCCGGTTGAACGTCTACGCCACGCTGCAACGCCTCGGCGGCGCTGCTCCCACCCCCACTCCCGTTCCTGAACCCGTACCCGTACCCGTCCCCGAACCCGTACCCATCGCCCCCACGCTCCAGTCGCTCACCGCCTTGGCGAGCGTCGCGGCGATCGGGGATCCCGTCACGCTGGTTGCCGCCGGCGCGGTGTCGCCCTATGGAATTCACCACGTCGATTTTTACGCCGACGCCAATCACAGCGGCGCGTTGGACTCCGGCGATCAACTCGTCGGGGCCGACTACTCGGTCGTTGACGGGCGGGCGGAACTCACGGTCGATACGGGCGGTTTATCCGCGGGAACCCATTCCTACTTCGCCCGGGCGGTGGATAGCCGTTCTCAAATGAGCGATCCCGTCGGCACGAGTTTCTCGCTGGCGTCTGCCGACGACTACGGCAACAATCCGGCCGCCGCCGCCCCGATCAGCGTCGGCGCCACGCTCGGCGGAACGATCGAGTCCGGCGGGGACGTCGATTGGTTCCGATTCCAAGCCGAGGCGGGCACAAGATATGCCGTCAGCACCGCCCTGACGGGCTTGCGGGATTCCGTCCTCTATCTTTACGGCAGCGACGGCGCCACGCTGCTGGCGTGGAACGACGACAGCGGCGGGACCTTGGCTTCGTCCCTGACCTGGACGGCCCCCGCCGGCGGTCAGTATTACCTCCAGGTGAAGGCCTACAGCGCATCGCAAACGGGGGGCTATCGCTTGAGCCTCGTGGACTCGACTCCCGCACCCGCACCCGTTCCAACTCCCACTCCCACCCCCACTCCCGCCCCCGTACCCGTTCCCACCGCTCCCACTCTCGACCGGCTGACGGCGTCGCCGGCCCATGCCATGCCCGGCACGCCCGTGACCCTCGTGGCCGAAGGCGCCGCCTCGCCGAGCGGACAGGTTTTCTGCGTTTATTTCTACGCCGACAGCAACGTCTCCGGCGTCTTCGATTCCGGCGACCGGCTCGTCGGCGCCGATTTCTCGGTCATCGGCGGCCGGGCGGAATTTACGATTTCTACAGGCGGTTTGGCCCCGGGAACCTATCACTACTTCGCCCGGGCCTTCGACGGCCACGCCGAGTTGAGCAACGCCGTCGGGACCAGTTTCACGCTGGCCCAACCGTCCGACGATTACGGCAACTCGCCAACCGCCGCCGCCCCGATCAGCGTCGGCGCCACGCTCGGCGGAATGATCCAGTCCGGCGGGGACGTCGATTGGTTCCGATTCCAAGCCGAAGCGGGCAGTCGATACACCGTCAGCACCGCCCTGGCGGGCCTGCGGGATTCCGTCCTTTATCTTTACGGCCAAGACGGCGCCACGCTGCTGGCGTGGAACGACGACAGCGGCGGGACCCTGGCTTCGTCCCTGACCTGGACGGCGACTGCCGGCGGGCAGTATTATCTCAAGGTACAGGCCTACAGCGCGTCGCAGACCGGAGACTACCGCTTGAGCCTGTCGGGCCCCGCTCCCGCCCCCGCCTCTGCTTCCGTCCCCCTCCTTGCCGCTCCCGCCCTCGGTTCGCCGACGGCCTCGCCAAGGGGCGTTTCGCCCGGTACCCCCGTCGCTCCCGTCGCCGCCACGAACGTGCCGCTGGTTGCATCCCACGACTCGGGCAGTGCTCCGGCCAACGCCGTGCTCGGCACGATCGTCGAAACCTGGAACACTTCCGCCGGGAGACTGGACGCCGAAGTTGCCCAGTGGAGCGCCGCCCGCAATCAGGCCCTGGCAAATCACCTGCTCTCGGACGAGGGATTGGACTTCTTCGGCCGGCAGCCGGCCGCGGAGGATTCAGACCGATCGGCCGTAGGCGGCGAATTGCCGCGGACGGCGTGGAACTCCTCCGCCGCGGCGTGGTTATCCGACGGATTGACCTTAAGCGGATCCAGCACCCGAGACTCGCTGTTCGCCGGAGAAACGGCCTGGAATCGCCCCGGCCTGGAAGATCAACTCGGCGCCTGCCGTTCCACCCGGGAACTGGTCGCAGTGATCGACCGGCTATTGAGCGATTTAGAGGCCTGAGAAATCGCGAGGAGTAACAGACGAAGTTACACCCAGTAGCCGGCGGCTAACAGCCGCCGAGGAATATTAACTCCCCTCGGCGGCTGTTAGCCGCCGGCTGTGCTTCCTGAAGATCAACTCAAGCGGGTCCCCGATTTATGATTTCCCCGCGGCGGGGCTATCGACGAGGATGGGAACGTCGATTTCGCCCGTGGGGGACGGCTCGACGACCAACGTCGCCTCGGACGCAGGAGCAAATGTCAACTCGGCCGGCGTCGGAGCCGACTTCTTATCCGCCAGTTGGACCAGGTACTCCTTGATCCAATCCAAGGTCTCGTCGATCCAGTCGGCCTGCAGGAGGAGCAATTCGCCGGGCCGCACCAGCGACATCGCCAACTCCGCCGCCTTGATCGCGCCGTTGACTTCCAGAATCTCCTTGACCCGCGACGATTGCACGACGCCTTGGCGGAACAGGCCGATAATTTCCCCTACCGGCCGGCCGCGGCGGTGGTGATCCTCGTAAAGAATCACGCGGTCGAAGGCGGCGCCGAGCAGTTTTCCCTGGCGGATGAAGACTTCATCGCGGCGGTCGCCCGCGGCGGAGTAGACCGCCATGCGGCGGGAGTGCGGGAAGGTCTCGATCACGTCGAGCACCGCCTGCAGGGCGTGGGCGTTGTGGCCGTAATCGACGATCACGGTCGCGCCTTCGATCTGGAGGATGTTGAAGCGGGCGGGCACCTTGTTTAAATCGGGGGACATGCCGGCGGCCCGATGGCGGATCACCTCCAACGGAACGCCCAGGCACCAGGCGGCCGCCACGGCGGCCAGCGTGTTCTCCACGTGGAAGCGGATCACGCCTCCCCGCGTCAGGGGCACGTCGGCGACGGGCATTAGTTCCGTTTCCCGGTCGCCTTCGGCCAGGACCACGGAACCCTCGCGGAGAAACGCCGCCCGGCCGCCCTGGCGGCGGTGCTCGACGATCACCGGGTGGTCGCCGTCGAGGGCAAAATAGAGGACCTTTCCCGGACAATACGCCGCCATCGACGCCACCAGGGGATCGTCGGCATTGAGCACCGCATAGCCGTGCGGGGCCACCACGTCGACGATGCAGCGTTTGACTTTGGCCAGTTCCTCGGGCGTTTTGACCTCGGAGATGCCGAGGTGATCGCCCCCGTTGACGTTGGTGACGACGGCGACGTCGCACTGATCGAAAGCCAGTCCTGCGCGGAGGATGCCGCCCCGGGCCGTCTCGAATACGGCCGCGTCGACCTGGGGATTCATCAATATCTTGGTGGCGCTCTTCGGACCGCTGCAATCCAAGGGATAGATCCGCCGGTCATTGATGTAGATGCCGTCGGTGCAGGTCATGCCCACCACGGGATAAACGCCCCGGACCAGGTGGGCAATGAAGCGCGTGGTGGTGGTTTTGCCGTTGATGCCGGTAACCGCCGCGATCGGAATCCGCCCGTTGACGCCGTCCGGAAAGAGCATCTCGACGATCGCCTCGCCGACCGGCCGGGAAATGCCGGCCGAAGGCTCCAAGTGCATCCGCAGCCCCGGCGCAGCGTTGATTTCCACGATCGCGCCGCCCTGTTCTTCCAGGGGCCGGCTGATGTCTTGGGCGATCACGTCAACCCCGGCGACGTCCAGGCCGACGATCCGGGCGGCTTCCTCCGCCCGGGCGGCCACTTCGGGATGCACGTATTCGGTCACGTCGATGGCCGTGCCGCCGGTGCTTAAGTTCCCGTTGCGGCGGATCAGCACCCGCTGACCGTCCGCCGGGACCGACGACGGCGTAAAGCCCTGATCCCGCAGCACGTTCAACGAGACCTCGTCCAGCCGGATCTTGCTGAGCACCGTGGCATGGCCTTCGCTGCGGCGGGGATCGGTATTGACTTCGTCCACGAGTTGGGCAATCGTCCGCCGTCCGTCGCCGATGACGTGGGCCGGCTCGCGCCGCGCGGCGGCAACCACCTTGCCTCCCACCACCAGCACCCGATAGTCGTGCCCGGGGATGTATTGCTCCACGATCACCGAAGAGCTTTGCTTCCGCGCCGCCTCGTAGGCCGCAACCACTTGTTCCCGCGTCGTCAGATCCGTGGCCACGCCACGGCCCTGATTGCCGTCCTGGGGCTTGACGACCACCGGGAATCCGATCGCTTGGGCGGCTTTCCAGGCGTCTTCGGCGTTTTCCACGGGCCGTCCGTCAGGCACGGGTATTCCGGCGGGAAAGAGCAATCTCCGCGTCAAATCCTTGTCCTGGGCGATCGACTCGGCGATTGCCGGCGTGCGATCGGTTACGGAGGCCCGGATCCGCCGCTGGCGCCGGCCGTAGCCGAGTTGGACCAGACTGTACTCGTTCAAACGGCGCGTGGGAATATTCCGGGCCGTGGCCGCGGCCACGATGGCGGAGGTGCTCGGTCCCAGACGTTCCCGTTGGACCAGATTGCGTAGCCGTTGGACCTCGCCCGGCACGTCGTACGGCTCGTTTCGGGCCGCCGCCAGAAAAATCTGTTTCGCGGACTCCAGACAAGCGCGGGCGACCGCTTCCTCTTCATACTCCACCACCACGCGATAAATCCCCGGCTGGGAGGTTTTCCGGGCCTTGCCGAACGTGGCGGGCGTGCCCGCCAACGATTGCAATGCTAGCGTAATGTGTTCGAGAATATGAGCGGGATACGTGCCGGTGGCCAGCCTCTGAAAGAAGCCTCCACGCTGGCCGATGCTGCACCGATGCTCGATCATCGAAGGCAGCCATTGCATGATTCGTTCGTTGAACCCGGGGATTTCGTGGGAGGGTTTATCGTGCCATTCTCCCAAATCCACCCACGCTTCCAGCACCGGGAAATTCGCCCATTGATTAGGGCCTCGCAGCGCTAACACCTTGCGGAATTCCATAAAGTCGATCTGCTTAGAAAAAGTGAATGCTTTCCGGAACCAGGGTGATCGCGCCTTCCTAGAACGATCTACGTAACCAAGGTTTAAATGGTTGTATCGGCACTTCCAAAAAATCCGATAACCCCACCAACCATTCGAGCGACTATTCTCATTACCTTCGTGTTCTTTTACGCCTCGCACCTATCTTGACTAACCGGCAAGATCGGTTTCATACATGCTGTGCGGGGACGCCGAATCGTTACGCGATGGATCAAAGGAAGCCCTAGGCGTCAGGTCTTGGTTCCAGAACCGCCATCCGTTGTTAAATTTTCCCGCCTTTGTCAAATTCCCGTGAATCCCCTAGTTTTGCTAACTCGCGTGAAAAGTTGCAGAACCAGCTCCGCAAATCCCCGCTCTTGCCTGGCTTTCCTTTATAATCACTCTTTGCGCAGACCTCAACCTCTCAGGGAAGAAAAATGGAAGTTAGCAACTTCGGGTGGAAACAGGAAATAACCCCGGTGGGAAGTATTGCCGGAAACCGACGTCCCCGCAGCGCCCGGCAATAATTGATCTCGTTAATCATAGTAATACGTGCCCAAAAAAGCAACGCCCAGTGAGAAAAAATAGAATAGAAAAACCGGGCCAACCGTCACCCGGTAATGAAATGCATCGTAAAAACAACCGTAATGGGGGGGTGCTGGATATCGGTTTCCTTTGTAGCCGATCTCGAAACGGACGCGTTCGTTTTGAGGTAGGCGCTATCCTGAGAGTCTTCCGTATCCTTTACGGCACCTGGGAGTTGCGTCTTAAGTGGCCTTTTCTACACTCAGGGGGTTGTGTTGGATTCTGAAGCACTTCTATGGTTTATTAGCGTTATCTGCCTTTTCCAATCGCTATAAAAGAGAATAAAATACTGGATTGCCCCAGTTTTCCATTACCTGACCGGTCTCCTTCCGTGCGTCCTGGCTTGAATTCCATCCCCGAAAATTGGGAAAACCTCGCCCCCGAGTTCCGGCGCGTGGCGGAATGCCGTTTCGAGCCGGGGGAAACGATTCTCACCTGGGTGGAACCCGATCTGGACGATCGGCTGCGGTATGCAAAAAACCTGGTGGTGTTGACGGATCGGCGTCTCATTTCGGTCGGTCCGCAAGGCCTTGATGCTTCCCCAGCGGCCGGCGAACTGGAATCGACGCTCCGCAGTTGGCCGTGCCGGGAAGAGGTGCAGCTTCGCGTACGGGAACACGGGGGGGCGGGGGCTTTGGAATTGTTCAGTCCTGAGGGCCGACTGCACTCCTGGCGTTTCACGGCGGCGAAATCGGCCGCCGTGCACCGGCTGGTGCAACGATTCGAGCGGGTTCAGGAGGGGGAGGTCGCCGCCGAGGAGGAATCGGCCGAGGCGTCGGAGACGTACTGCCCGAGTTGCGGCGCCCTCTTGGCGCCCGATCAAGAGACATGTCCCGAATGCGAGGCGGCCAAGGCCAAGCCGGCCGTGCAGTCGCTCACCCGGCTATGGCGGTTCACCCGGCCCCGATTGGGCATGTTCTCCTTAGGTTTTTTCCTGATGCTCTTGAGCACGGCAATGGGGCTGGTGCCGCCCTATATGCTCAAGCCGCTGATCAATAACGTCTTCGTGCCGTGGCAGAGCGGCGTCTCGGTACCGTTTTCCCGGGTGTGGATCTATCTGGGGATCCTGGCCGGCGCGGCGCTGTTGACCTGGCTTTTGAGTTGGGCGCGGACCTACGTGCTGGCCTGGGTTTCGGAACGGGTGGTGGCCGACATGCGGAACAAGACGTACGCCCACTTACAGCGGCTGTCGCTGGAGTATTTCGGGGGCAAGCGGACCGGCGACCTGATTTCGCGGATCAGCACCGATTCCGACCGGATTTCGTATTTTCTCCAGTTGCACCTCTTGGATTTCGCCAACGACGTCTTGATGCTGACTATGACTTCCTGCGTCTTGTTCTACATGAACGCGAAGCTGGCGCTGGCCACGTTGTTGCCGATCCCGTTTATCGCCTTTTTGGTCCACAAGGTGCGGAGCCGGCTGCGGCACGGTTTTCAATCGGGGAGCCGGGCCTGGAGCGAGATGACCAGCGTGCTGGCCGACACGATTCCCGGCATCCGCGTGGTCAAGGCCTTCGCCCAGGAGCGGCGGGAGATCGACCGTTTCCACGCGGCCAACGACCGGGTCTTGCAGGCCAACGACCGGGTGAACACCCTCTGGTCGGTCTTCCGCCCGACGGTGATCCTGCTGACGGACATCGGGCAACTGGTAATCTGGGCGTTCGGCGCGTGGCTGATCTTTACCGCCGTCCGGCTGCCCGACGGCACATGGTCGTTCGAGGTGGGCACGCTGGTCACGTTCGTCGCTTACATCAGCCGGTTTTACGGACGGTTGGACTCGATGAGCCGAATGGTCTCGGCCACGCAGAAGGCGGGGGCCTCGTCGCAGCGGATCTTCGCCATTCTCGACCGGGTTCCCGGCGTGGCCGATCCGGTCCATCCCGTCCCCATTCAGGGGCTGCGCGGCGAGGTCGAATTCCGCGACGTGTGCTTCCAGTACGCCACCCGGCGGGTGCTGAACGACATTGCGCTGCGAATCCGGCCCGGCGAGATGATCGGCCTGGTCGGGCCGAGCGGGTCGGGCAAATCGACGCTGGTCAACCTCGTCTGCCGGTTCTATGACGTTAGCGACGGGGCGATCCTCGTTGACGGGGTCGATATCCGCTGGTATGCGCTGACCGATTATCGCCACCGCATCGGGATCGTGCTCCAGGAGCCGTTCCTGTTCTTCGGGACGATCGCCGAGAACATCGCCTATGGGTGTCCCGACGCCACGCGGGATGAGATTGTCGCCGCCGCCCGGGCCGCCCGGGCGCACGACTTCATCCTCCGCCTGCCGGACGGCTACGACTCGATCGTCGGCGAGCGGGGGCAGGCCCTCTCCGGCGGCGAACGGCAGCGGATCAGCATCGCCCGGGCACTGCTGATCGATCCGAAGATCCTGATCCTCGACGAGGCTACCTCGTCGGTCGACACCGAGACGGAGCGGGAAATCCAATTGGCCCTGGAGAACCTGATCGAGGGCCGGACCACGATCGCCATCGCCCACCGGCTGAGCACGCTCCGCCGGGCCGACCGGCTGGTCGTCCTCGAACACGGCCGGATCGTCGAGATCGGACCCCACAACGAGCTGCTGGGAAAACTAGGCACCTACGCCCGACTGTACTACGCCCAGCAAGACATGAGCGGGACAACGGGCGATCATGAATTGGAGCTAAGCAAATCAGCGAACGGGGTCGTTCTCGACAACGGGAATGCGAAGGCCGAATGACGAAATCCGAATGACGAAAGAATGCCGAAATCCTAATCCCTAAATCCCTAAATCCCTAAATCCCTCTTTCCATGCCCTCCACTCCCGTTGCCTCCGAACAATTGGCCGAGCGCAGTTTTCAACTGCGGCGCGACGCCTTCGGCCGCCTGATCCTGACCGACGCCGAGGGCCGGGTCTACGAGGGCGTGGAGGTCAACCGGGCCTTTCCGATCTCCTGCCCCGAGGAGTGGATCTCAATCAACGACTGCCACGGCCACGAGGTGCTTTGCATCCGCCGCCTTGAACAACTTCCCCCGGCATTGCGGCAGATTGTGGAAGAGGAGCTGGCCGGCAGCGAGTTCGTGCCGGTCATCCAGCGGGTCGTGGACGTGCAATCGCACGTCATGCCGTCGCGATGGGAGGTAGAGACCGACCGCGGCCCGGTCACGTTCTTCCTCGACAGCGACGAAGCGCTCCGCCGCCTCGGCCCCTTCACGGCCTTGTTCATCGACACCCACGGCGTCCGCTACCTGATCCCCGACACCCGCAAGCTAAGCGTCCCCAGCCGCCGCCTGCTGGAGCGGCATTTCTAATTTTTTCCTTTTTCACGGCCTTTGGGATCGGGCGTTTTTTTCTCGAAAAGCGCGATGGCCAAAAAGCCGTCTATACAAAGGGGTTACGGCGGGTAGAATAGATCTCGACCGCACAGCCTCAAAGAGGGCCGGGGAAATAATGTTGGCGGGGCGATTTGCCCAGCCTCTTTTTAAATAAAGAGTTCGGATAGAAAACAGGTTGGGAATATAGTTCCGAAAAAAACTGCGCGGGGGATTAATTCACTTGCGTCGAAGCACGGAACTGAGAGGATGCCGGAACCGACGTCCCTTCAGGACGTTCGGACGCGACCGGCTTCATGCGGATCGCCGCAAGTGGTGATTTCACCCTGGGTAATTACCGATGTGTAATGTGTAATTACAGAGGTGTAAGGGAGCATGGGAAAAGAATTCGTGGCGGACTTTAACAGTACAGTTAGCTGTTAAAGTCTGCCCTCTCATACTCCTCTTCCTGTCCTGAGAAGGAGAATTCGTCATGAATAGCCTGGAAGATGAAGCAATAAAGCAAGGCGATTTGCTGCGAGACAAAGGCGATCTTGAGGGAGCGATCGCTGCATACACCGAGGCGATTCGTCTGAATCCACAAAACGCTCAGCCGTATTCCGGCCGGGGCCGAGCTTACTTGCGAAAAGGTGAACTGGACAAGGCCGTCGCCGACTGTAACAAGGCCATACAGCTTGATCCAATGATGGCCGAGGCATATTGCACGCGGGGTGGTTGCCACGGCAGTAACGGCGACTTCGACAAGGCGATGGCTGATTGCACGGAGGCGATTCGCCTCGACCCGCGCGGAGCTGAGGCATACAGTGTCCGAGGATCTGTTTATGGGCTGAAGGGTGATGTTGAAAAAGCCATTGCTGATGGTACAGAGGCTATTCGCCTCGATCCGAAGTTGCCTCGAGCATTTTGGGTGCGAGCCAAGCTTTATGACATGAAGGGTGAGTTCGACAAGGCGATTGCGGATTGGACGGAGTGCATTCGGCTCAAACCGCAATGTGCCGAAGCATTTTGGGGGCGAGGCAATATCTACGCAAAGAAGGGTGAGTTCGACACGGCGATTGCTGATTTCACGGAATCCATTCGGCTTGATCCACGACATGCCGAAGTCTATTATGTGCGGGCCTTTACTTATGTTAAGAAGGGTGAGTTCGACAAAGCGATTGCCGACTGCACCGAGGCCATTCGACTCAATCCAAAGTATGCCGACGCGTATGAAGAGCGGGGTTATTCCTACCAGGAGAAGGGTGACTGGGAGAAAGCGATTGCTGACTACACCGAGGCCATTCGACTCAATCCACAATCTGCCCACGCATATTGGGGGCGAGCCTATGTCTATGCACAAAAGAGCGAATTCGACCAGGCGATTGCTGACTACACCGAGGTCATTCGGCTCAGACCACAGTACGCCCAGGCATATCGGCGGCGAGCCTATGTCTATGCACAAAAGAGCGAATTCAACCAGGCGATTGCTGACTACACCGAGGCCATTCGACTCCACCCGGAGTATGCCGAGGCGTATTACGAGCGTGGTTGTTCCTGCCTGAAAAAGGATGACCACGACCAGGCGATTACCGACTACAACGAGGCCATTCGGCTCAATCCGAAGTATGCCGAGGCATACTTCTATCGTGGCTTCTTCTATGGTAAAAAGGGTGACCACGACCAGGCGATTGCTGACTACACCGAGGCCATTCGACTCAATCCGAAGTATACCGAGGCATACTTCTATCGTGGATTCTCTTACAGCAAGAAGGGTGATCACGACAAAGCGATCACCGACTATACGGCGGCGATTGGGATCAATCCGAAAGATGGGTTCACATTCTATACTCGGGGCTATTCGTACTGGCAGAAAGGCGACAAAGCCAAAGCTAACGCCGATTTCGCACAAGCCAAGAAACTGGGATACGAAGCAACGCCAGCCAGAATTTATGCGGGGATCTGAAAACGGGACATCATTGATTTAGCTTATGATCATCAGCAGACTTTTCAACCATCATGCCATCCATCCCCTTCCTCGACATCCATGTTTCGCACACCTGCAATTTCCAGTGCCAGAGTTGTGCCCATTTTTCCGGCGGAAGTCGGGGGTTGGTTGATCTGAACGATGCTGAGGCGTGGATGAACGCATGGCGGAATCGACTCCAGCCCGGGGTGTTCGGGCTGCTTGGCGGCGAGCCGACGCTCCATCCGCAGTTGATCGACTTCATTCTCCTTGTTATTGGGGTCGGAGCGTCAGTTGTCAGTAAGATGATTCTGCTACAGGGAACACAAAGAACGCAGAGATAGAGGTGTGCTGTATTTCATTTTTGTGATCTTTGCGTTCTTTGCGGCAAAGAAGAGAAAAATCGTTCCGTTCGCGTTCATCCCCACGGTGTCCAGCCCCCTCGGTCATCATCGTCCGTCGAGTCAGGCGGTCCGACGAGGAGCCACCGCAGGCCGAACAACGCCAGCCCGATGCCCAGGAAAATGCAGATGTTGAAGAGTACCATGCTCCTATTATAAAAAATTGCTGCAAAGCCGTCAAAACCATGCGGCAACCTCGGGCTGTATTAAACAATCCCTTTGAGACATCTGCCATAGATCAAATCGTTCGCCGATCGAAAAGTTTTCTGGGAAACGCATCCCGGAGGGATGGCAGAGGGTAGCCGGGGGTCGGAGCGCAGCGGAGACCTCCGGGAGACGGAGAGAGAAAATTTTGCACCCTGGAAGGGTGCCAGCCTGCGGAATTTGGAAATTCTTCAGGTTCTTGCGAAGAGAAATCTTGCTATGATTTTTCCGTTTCGCAGCGAATGCACGCCCCACCGTCTCCCTATTGCGGAAGGGACTCCGCATATATACTAACATGAGAACGTCGTTTCTTTTTCGGATTGTCGCCGAGGCGCGCTACTATGAACACGATCACCTTTAAGTCGCTTCTGCTGCTGGCCGCTCCTCTTGGCCTTCTGGCGGGAGTGGGTGTCTACACTTTTCACTATGCAGAAGGTTTGTCATACTTCTCAACCGATCCCAAAGCGTGTGTCAACTGCCATATTATGAACGACGAGTACGATTCTTGGATAAAAGGCCCACACCATGCCACGGCAGTATGCGTTGATTGCCACCTCCCTGACGACTTTGTCGGCAAGTACCTGGCCAAGGCGTCGAACGGCTATCATCACACCAAGGGATTCACCTTTGACGATTTTCACGAGCCGATTTTCATCAAGCCGGGCAACGCACGAATTCTCCAGGAGAACTGCCTGCGTTGTCACGGGGATTTTGTTCACCAAATCGTAGTGGGCGCCAAGACCGACGCCGACGCCACGCAGTGCGTTCATTGTCACGCGGGCACGGGGCACGGCGCGCGACGCTAGCATTCACAACCCATTTGCCATGAATCAACCAAACGCTCCACAACCGCGAAAGCTCGGCCGACGGACGCTGGCCCTTCTTGCCGTATTTATGGGAACCGCCGTCGCGGCGGCGCTGGTTACCGCGCTGTTGGTCAATATCTTCGAGCGCAAGGAAGAGGCTCGCAATCCGTATCTCAAGCTGGTGAACGTCACGGAGAACACGACCGACCCGGCGCCCTGGGGAATGAATTGGCCGCGCGAGTACGACCAGTACAAACGCACGTCGGAAGCGTCGCATACGAACTTCGGCGGCGGTGATGCGCCTGTCGCTCGTGAAAAGGCGGAACGCGATCCCTGGCTCACCCGCATGTTTGCCGGTTACGCTTTCTCGTTGGACTACCGAGACCGCCGCGGCCACGCCTATATGCTGATCGACCAGGAACGAACGCGCCGGGTGACCGAGCGTCCGCAGCCCGGTTCCTGCCTGCATTGCCATTCGTCGATCATGCCGACCTATCGCAAGGCTGGAGACGGCGACGTCATGAAGGGCTTCGAGAAGGTGTGTGCCATGACATATCAGGACGCGCTCAAGCTGGTGATCGAGACCGGCTCGGAGAATCCCGTACCCAGCCTGACCGGCCAGGAGTTCCGGCACGTCGAGGGCGCGCATCCGGTAAGTTGCGTCGATTGCCATGATCCCCAGACGATGGAACTGCGGGTCACGCGTCCCGCATTCCTCAACGGGATCAAGGCCTTGAAGAAACACCAGGGAATCGAGGACTACGATCCGAATCGCGACGCCACACGCCAGGAAATGCGATCCTTTGTCTGTGCCCAGTGCCACGTGGAATATTATTGCGGACCCAAGACGACGTTATTCTTCCCCTGGAACAAGGGACTGAAGGTGGAGGAGATCGAATCCTATTATGATAGATACCACTTCAGCGACGGGCACCGCTTTTACGACTGGAAGCACGCAGAAAGCGGAGCCGAGGTGCTCAAGGCCCAGCATCCGGAATTTGAGTTGTGGAACCAGGGGATCCACGCCCGCAGCGGCGTGGCCTGTGCCGATTGTCATATGCCTTACATGCGGGAAGGCGCCATGAAAGTCTCCGATCACTACGTTCGTAGTCCTTTGTTGATGATCAACCGCTCGTGCCAGGTTTGTCACCCGCAACCAGAGGACGAACTCAAGTCGCGAGTGTTGGCCATCCAAGAGCGCAACTATGCGCTCATGAAACGCGCTGGGGTTGCGCTGATCGACATGCTCGATGCGATCGACGCGGCAAAGAAGGCCGGCGTCAATGAAGCACAACTTGCCGGCGTCTGGGAACTACAGCGCAGGGCGCAATGGCGGCTGGACTTTGTGGTCGCGGAAAACTCCATGGGTTTCCATGCTCCGCAAGAAGCGGCCCGAATCCTCGGGGAAGCCATCGATTATGCGCGGCAGGCGCAGGTTGCGGCGCAGACATTGATCACTGCCGGCCGCTCTTCCCATCCACCCAAGTAATCGTAATCCGCGATCTGGATAATCTGATCCGCCTTAAGGTTGGAGATTGGGGCAGAGCGTCAGTTTTCAGGAAGGTATTTTTTTCCTCAAAAGAACGCAGAGAGAGAGGCGGTCTATTCTAATAATATATTTCGAGACCATCATCCGGACATTCAATTTGCTGGAGAGCGGAACTGCTTAGCGGAGCGGGGGTGGGGCGGAGGGAGGAGGCTGGAGTTCCGCGAGAACGTACTGGGCGTAGTAGGCGGGATTGGCACTGAACCGGGCCAGGTTGGCCTCGTTGGCAAAGAGGAAGATGCGATCGGCGAAGTAGACGCCGTGGGCGCGCGAGCCTGTCACGTTTTTCCCCTGCTCGACGGCCAACACCACGTCGTAACCGGAGTTCACCGGGGCGTACAGGTCGGGGGCCCGGGAAAAGCGGTACTGTTCTTCCGGCCCGGCGAAAAGATAGGTCCGGCCGCGGTGAATCATTCCGTAACGTTTGTCGCCCGGGATCCATTGCTGTTTTTCCATCAACGAGACGGGGCAGTATTCATCCAAAGCCTTCGGCGGATTGGCGACCGCGGCGGCGGGCGGAGGAGACAACGGCGGCGGTGAACCGCCGGGGGACGCTGCGTTTGCGGGAGGATTGACGGGGGCGTTCGATAATTGCAATGCCGGCGCGGCGGGCGGCGGGGAAGAGACGGCGGTTGCCGATTCCACGCCGGGGGCGGCGGCGCTTAAGGCTGGTCGGCGTTCGGGAGGAGTCGAGTTCGGGGCGGCCGGTTGACCGTAGAGCGGCGCCGGCGCGACCAACTTCGGCTCGGGAACTCTCGGCGGCGGCGTCAGGGCCGGCATGGCGGCGGTGGTTGTTTCCGAACCGGCCGGAGGCGGACTTCCCGCGCCGGGCAATCGGCCGTTCGGATTTTGCACCAGGGCGGCGCCGGTTTGCTGCCGGTAGGCGGCGGCCACTTGATTCAACCGTGCGACAAACGAGGCGGCATCGGTCCGCCCGTAGAAAGATTGAAGCACCTGTCCTTGAGGCGTGAGGATCACGTCGGTGGGCAGACCTGTGACGGCGAATTGATGCGCCACCTGGGGAAACTGATCGGCGTTGATTTTCACCGGGACGTAATTCGCGGTGAGCTGGGCCATCACGGCGTCTTGACGAAAGACCTCGGTCTCCATCCGTTGGCAGGGACCGCACCAGGGCGCCCAAAAATGGAGGTAGATCAATCGTTGCGTGGGAGCCGCTTGCCGTTGGGCGTTTTCCAAAGACGATTCCCACGGTAACGATTGCTCCGCCAACAACGTGGAGCAGAACAATCCGAGCGTCACCGCCAAGCCGTATCTGTGTAGGATATAAGGCATAATTTCTACCCTCGTACTCATTCATTTATCGGACGGATCGGCGGAGAAATAATGTTAAAATTTACGGATTACGAGGGATATAGGCAGGTTTTTGGAAAATTCGGGCAAAACCCCCTTTTTCCTCTTGAATCGTTCGATAGAATAGTGTATAAGGAATTGGAATCCAGCAAGTTGCATCACCCCCAAGAGCTAGGGGATTTTGGCTGGAAAATCCGGGTTTGAGGCGGCTGATTAACGGCCGTCGCTTCTCTGCCTCAATACAGGATATCCCGCAGATTGATTGTTTGGATTTCCCTAATATAGAGGCAATGTGTAATTCGATTGCACTCGGGGTTGCTCGATTCATCACGGAGAACAACGGATTTTTCCAGGAGAAAACATTGGGGGCAGAGGCGCTCACGAAACAATCATTTTCAACCCGCGACGTGTTGGAAGCTGTTCCTTCGGATCCTGGTAATTCCTGTCCGAGGGAGAGGTTGTCGCGGGGGAGGGCATATCGAGGAAACGGGTATCGACGGCAAGAGCAAGGCATGACGCAACGTTTCCGAATTCTTGCCGATGGGAACGAAAGAACCGTTCCGCCCATATTCCTACCAAGGTCCTGGATTGCTGCTTGACACCGGTCGGTCATCGGTTAAGATAGCTGGTAGACTGTCTTCCGAGCATCCGGTTCTCCCGGCAAGCGATTCCGGCACTGGCAGATCGGTTGAGTACGCTTTCCCGATCGAAACAGCGTGTTGCTCCCCGCGCATCCTGTTATGCCGTTGCGAGGCGTCAACACGCAATGAGACTTGGTCTCGAAGGGAACCGGCTGAAAAAGCGTAGCACGGGACAACCGAAAGGATTTGATCCCGGCCAGGGGCTTTCGTTACAGGCATTTTGCTGTTTTCTATTTTCAAATGGTATTGTCCTTTTTCCGCCCGGATCCTCTCCGGGACGGGAGAACCATCTTACACTGTGAAGGACGGAACTGCATGAGAGACATGGGCAAACGAAGACAACCACGGGGACGACCACGGGGACGAATGGTCTCGGGCATGCAGCAGAAGTACGGAGGCAGCAGCCTCAAGCCCCAGCCCAAACCCCGCCAGTTCTACGAGACCGCCAACGGAGCCGCTCCGGATGAAGGCGAAAACGGCGAACCGGGGCCGCTGCAGCCCGGCGGCGGCGTCCTGGAGCTGCACCCGAACGGCTACGGCTTCCTCCGCGATCCGAACAATAATTACACCCGCGAACTGATCGATCCCTTCGTCCCAGGCAGCATGATCGAAAAATACTGCCTCCGCGAAGGACTCTACATCCGCGGGATGGTCCAAGGACCGCGGCGGAACCAGGGTCCCCGGCTGCGGGAAATGACCGACGTGGAGGGCATCCCCCCCGAGGAATATCCCAAGATCAAGACCTTCGACGAAAAGACGCCCATCAATCCCGAGTTCTGGCTCCGCCTGGAGGTCGGCCCCGAACCGCTGACCACTCGGGTGATGGATCTGCTGACTCCCCTGGGCAAGGGCCAGCGGGCGCTGATCGTCAGCCCGCCCCGGGCCGGCAAAACCATCCTCTTGCAGCACATCAGCCTGGGAATCACCACGAATTTTCCCGACGTCAAGCTGATCGTGCTCCTGATCGACGAACGGCCCGAGGAAGTGACCGACATGCGCCGGGCCGTCAACGGCGAGGTCGTCGCCAGCAGTCTCGACCGGGAAATCGAAAGCCACGTCCGCCTCTCGCAGTTCGTCATCGAGCGTTGCAAGCGTCTGGCCGAGATGGGCAAAGACGTCGTGCTGCTGCTGGACAGCATCACCCGCCTGGCCCGGGCGTTCAATAAGTGGGTGGGCAACACCGGCCGAACGATGTCCGGCGGGGTGGACATCAAGGCGATGGATATCCCGAAAAAGCTCTTTGCCACCGCCCGGCTCTTCGAGGAAGGCGGCTCGCTGACGATCGCCGGCACGGCCCTGGTCGACACCGGCAGCCGGATGGACGAGTTGATCTTCCAGGAGTTCAAGGGGACCGGCAACATGGAGTTGGTCCTGGACCGCCGCCTGGCCGACCGCCGCGTCTGGCCGGCCATCGACATCAGCCAGTCCGGCACCCGCCGCGAAGAAAAACTGCTGCCGCCCGAGACGCTCCGCGCCGTGACCATGCTCCGCCGCACCCTGGCCACCATGCACCCGGTCGAGGCCATGGAGCAACTGACCACCAAGCTGGCGAAGTTCAAATCCAACCAGGAATTCATCAACCTCATCGGCGGCTCGCGGGATTGAAGCCTGGAGGATTCATCCCGTTTTGATCTGAACCAGGGACGACCGCCTTCGCCCATGGCGCCAGCGACACCTGGTGGGAATCCGCGAGGAATCGCCGGCTCGCATCTTAGGCAATGTCCAATACTTGCCGTACATTATGCCGCGTCAAAGAAACTCTGTTTTGTAAGTATGCCGGTCCTCTCGCAACAAGGGAGACGCCAGTTCCGTGCCTCTTTCTCTGGCGGTCAGATCGGCAATAGAAAGGTCGTTCCTGAGCTTCTGAGAAAATGAGAGTGCCACTGCCGGCTTGTCCGGCAGTGGCACTCAAAATAGCCACGAACTTCATTTTGTTAGAAGTCCTCAAGCAAATTGCACGAAGTGAAACTTCAGTTGATCGAGCAACAAATCGACATCTTCAATTACAAGATGGTTTGTCATCGTCAGTATACACAGTAATGAGGAAACGACCTCTCGGTTGAACGAGAGCGGAATCATCGAATCAACGATGCGGCATGTAAACCGTGTCCTTGTCTAGTTGCGGCAACGTCGGAATGCCGCCAGGGCCAATCCGGCTAACGCCATCAGGATGAACATCGAAGGCTCGGGAACAACCGTCAACACCAGGTTGTCGCCTTCAACCGACAACGTTGCGCTGCAGCCGCCGACCATGCCGGTCAATGCGGAGGGATTGCTGCTCAAGCTGCCGGAGACCGTGCCGGCGTCGATCAGCGTATAAACGCCTGCCTCGAAGCCGGCGGCCGGGGTGAAGGTGAAATCGCTGAACTCCTGGCCGTTGAGCGTCAGGGTCGAGGCGGCCATGGAGACCGCGTCGCTGCCGGCTACGGGGCCCAACTCGTAACCGAGCAACGCGCCGTCGTCGAGCGTCAAATCGCCGGTGAGCGTCAGCGTGCCGATGCCGTTGTGTCCCGGCTCGAGGGTGCTGCCGGCCGCGGCGACCACGGATCCGACGACGGTACCATCGCCCGCGAGGGTCTGCGAAGCGACGAGATCATAAGCCGTTTTGGCGGAGACGTCGAACGACGCCCCGCTCAACACGTCGACGAGCGACGAGTTGGCGATCGTCACCGAGGCGCCGAGGACCAGCGTTCCGTCGACGATGTTCGTCGGGCCGGTGTAGGTGTTGGCGCCGGTCAAGGTCAGATCGCCGTGTCCTCCTTTCGTCAGCCCGCCGTCGATGGGATCCGTGCCGCCGTGCTGTAGGGGAACATTGATCGTCCGATGGTAAATCGTCGTCGGATGCTCGGGATACTCCGCGTCGTCGAGGGACTCGATTGTGGCCCCGCCTTCTTTGATATAGACGTTGAATGTGCCGGCGGTGCCCGAGCCGTTGATCCCGATGAAGTTGGCGGCGCTGTCGCCGCTGCGGGTGGGTTGTGCCCTCAACGTGCCGCCGTCGAAATTGATGGTGGCCGTCAGCCCGGATTGAGCGTTGTCGTACACGCGGATATACGTCGTCTTATAGACGCCGCCTTCCAGATTGAGCGTGGCGGTGTTGGTGACGCCGGATACGCCGTCGCCCAGGTAGGTGTGCTTGATGCAATTCGTCGTGCCGCCGGTTTGGGTATACGTGCCGCTGCCGCCCGCCCAACCGAGATAGATCTTGCTGTCTTCGACCGTGCCATAGTGGAGGGTGGCGTCGGCGGTTCCACCGGTTACACCGGTTGTGCCGGGGCCGTTACCCAAGGTGATATTTCCCCCGACCTTCAAAT
This sequence comes from Pirellulales bacterium, assembly GCA_016936015.1. Taxonomy (GTDB): domain Bacteria; phylum Planctomycetota; class Planctomycetia; order Pirellulales; family Thermoguttaceae; genus JAFGPV01. Next base: position 12,810 of record JAFGPV010000186.1, on the reverse strand, counting down.
AGGGATTATCCGTCGAGACCTGTCCGACGATCAGCGTGCCGCTGCTACCCGTCCCGTCGCCAAAGGTCAGCGCGCCCTTGCCGTTGTTCGCTATATTATACTCCGGGGTTCCTCGGTTGAGGGCCGCATCGCCCGTCAACGTCATGAAGCCCGTGCCGCCGTTGTAACCGCATCGCATGACACTTTCGGCGGTTGTTGAATAGGGCGAGGTAAGGGTGCCGCCGGTCATGGTCAAGTTGCCCGTGACTCCGGCAGCGGCGCCGATTTGTACAGGGCCATTCTCAACCAACGACACGCTGCCGCCACTCTGGACCGTCAGCGTTCCGCCGGGGGCGGCCGTTCCCACGTAGAGCGCCGCGACGTCCACGCTGGCCGTACTGAGAATCGGAGAAGCGGTTTCCGTCAGGTTCACGTTCAAGGTGTCGGCGCTAACGCCGTCTCGCGCCGCGTCCCAATTTCCCGCGGCGGTGAAATCGCGGTCACCGACGCCGTTGGTCCAATTGGCCGTCACGGCCTCAGCGTACAATGGCGCCGCGATTGCACCGAGCATCACACACAGAGACAAACTGATAAGTAACCTCATTGCTGATAACCTCCAAAGTGGATCCACCAAAGTGAAAACCATATTCCTCCGTGAATTTTCATCCCGTTCCTGCACTCCGTCGCAGAAACCCGTTTCTCAACACACTGAAAAGTCTGGATTATTCATTTGCCGGATCCACCATCCGATGGATCCGGATTGCACGATAGGCAATAACAATATCTTTCAGCGTAAATTTGCGAATAATCCACGGGTGCACTAACGGAAAAGCAACCGCGCGTCACGGAATATCCGCTGCTGGGATGACTCGGACATCAATCACATGTCCTGTCCGCCAACTCAATGACGAAGCGAAAAGCCGCGTTACTTTTCCGAACGAAGCACCTAGAAAAAAACGCTACCTCGACTTGGTTGGTTATGAAGAAATCCTCTCGGCCAATAAAAAGCCCTATTGCGTTTATCGAACCGAAACGGACAAAAGGCAGACAGTTAATATGTGTGATATATTATATGTGGCTTCTCCTACTATAATTGTTATTGCCCGAGAGTATAGTGTTGTTATGCGAAATAATATGCTTGTTTTGCGTATCACCCATGTGGTGTGTGTCCATGCGATACGATCGATTGGTGATTCACGTTCGTTAAAATTCTCTTGCACCCATTCGCCAAGTGTAATTGCATACCCCTGTTGAATGATTGGTTGCCAATTTGCCGAACAATCCCCATGCCGCCTTTTCGGCAATCACGAGTTGGGCCTCGGGATGCGGACCACGTTGCGACCATTTCTGCTGACCGCTAGTGAGAGTCGAATTTCCGGTGGGGCCGCGTAAGGTTCCAATGCGGCGGCAGTTCCCGCGTCGAGCGTAATCAGTCCGATCCGCCCCTGGACCAGCGGCGCGAAGGCGGCAAAAAGTTCGCGGTGCCGCTTGGGAATCCGCCCTTTGGTGACAAAGGCCACTCCGATGTCGGACTCCAAGAGAAACCGGAACACCTCATAGGTCATATCCAGGACTTCGGGAACCGGCTGAAACGGATCGCTCGACGGACTGAAATACGCCATCGCCGGCTTCTTGCGTTTGTGCCGCAGCTCTTCTTGCAGTTTGGCAAGGGTGTTCGTAAAAATCGGACCTTGCCATCACCGGGGTTCGTCAGGTAGCTGCGCGCGTAACAGTACCGGCACTCGTGAGCGCAACCGGCTGTAAAAATAATCGTGGGAACATGCGCCAGACAGGCTAAACTGGATGGTGTGAGCACCGCGGATTTTCGCTCGCTAGAAATCACTTTCGTCATGGTGTTCAATCCAGCATAGTGAAAAGAGGGCAATGTATACAGATGACCATGTTATCCTTTCCCCGCACCGATTTCAAGGAAAGTGCTCGGCCACCTTTGCGATGGCCATTCTTGTGCTAAAATAAGTGTAGTCGGCAATGTTGGAAGGCCCGATCCGGCATCGATGCTTAGGAAGGGGGCATTTCGCAGCAATGCCGCAAGTACAACGGCAGCAAGGACATGCGTTTTCCGGAGGGTAAGCGAATGGCTAGCGGCCACACTGGAAATGTGGTGCCCCGTAAGGGGTTGCGGGTTCGAGCCCCGTGCCCTCCGCTTTGAAATCGGGAATTGAGAAAGGCCTCCTTGGAATTCTCTTGGGGGCCTTTTCTGCTTCGAGGTTCCTCTTTTCTTGAGGAGCCGGTCAGGTTCTTGGACGGTTCTGGATCGATCGTTCTGCGGGTTTGCTTTGCCGGGCGAACGCCTCAGAGAGAACAATCGGCGGCGTCCTGATAACCGCAACGGATTCGGCGGATCCGGTGACGATCCCGGGCGTCTTTGCAATAGGTCAAAGGGCTTTTATAATAGCTCCGCTTCGTTTGTCTCTCCGACAAGCGGTAAACACGTTGTGGTCGATTGTGGTATGATGAAGGCGATGGAGTTCGATCCGGTGACATTGCTGAGCGACTTGGTTTCCATACCCAGCGTCAATCCCTCGGGACGGGAGGAGAATCAGCCGCCTTTTGGCGAGGTGCGGATGACGGACTACCTGGAACAATTCTTCCAGGGTCTCGGACTGCCCACGTTCCGGCAGAGGATTGCGCCCGGCAGGGAAAATCTGATCGCGCAACTGCCCGGTTCGGTTCCTCCCGAACGGGGCGGCCGTTTGCTGCTGCTGGACGCGCATCAGGACACGGTTTCCGGGGAAGGAATGACGGTCGATCCGTGGACTCCGATCGTCCGCGACGGGAAACTTTTCGGCCGGGGCAGTTGCGACGTCAAGGGCGGGATGGCGGCCATGTTGGCCGTGCTGGTCCGGCTGACCGGGGAGCGGCCCCGGGGAATGCCGACGGTCGTCATGGCCTGCACTGCGGATGAGGAGTACCGCCTTTCCGGCGCCGCGGCGCTGACTGCGCTCTGGGCCACCGGTTCCTGCCCGATGTTTCCCCGGCCTCCCGACGCGGCCGTGGTGGCCGAACCGACCGGACTGGACGTGATTACGGCCCATCGCGGAGTCCTCCGTTGGCGCTGCACGACGCAGGGGCGGGCCGCCCACGTCTCGCAGCCTCACTCGGGCGGCAACGCCATCTACAAGATGGCCGGCGTGCTTTCGGCCGTCCAGCGCTACGATCGCGAGGTGATCGCCCGGCTGCCGGCGCATCCGCTTTGCGGACCGGCGGCGCTGAACGTCGGCACCATCCACGGGGGAACCTGCGTGAACATCGTTCCCGAGCGGTGTGAGATCGAAATCGAGATTCGCGTACCGCCCGGCGAGGACGCGGAGGCTCGGCGGCGGGAGTTGCTGGACTATCTCGGACGGGAAGCCGCCTTGGAGCCGCCCGCCCGGCACGATCCGCCTTACATGCAGGCGCCGCCCTTGTCGGGCGAGAAGAACCGGGACCTGGCCGAGCGGTTGGCCGGCGTGGTGCGCGAGGCGACCGGCCGGTGCCGGCTGCTAGGTGCGCCCTATGCCACCGATGCGGCCTTTTACGCCCAAGCCGGCACGCCGGCGGTGGTCTTCGGACCGGGCCGGATCGAGCAGGCGCACACTGCCGACGAATGGATCTCCCTCGATCAATTCCACCAGGCTATCGAAATCCTCTATCAATTTATCAAGACCTACTGCCATGATTGATCCGAAAATTCAACGTGTCCTGCAACGGGGCGTCGTCATTCCCGCCCACCCGCTCGCCCTGAACAGTCAGCGCCGCCTGGACGAGCGCCGGCAGCGGGCGCTGAGCCGTTACTATCTTGCCTCGGGAGCGGGCGGCCTGGCCGTCGGCGTCCACACCACCCAATTCGAGATCCGCGATCCGGCGGTCGGCCTGTTCCGGCCCGTGCTGCAACTGGCGGCCGAAGAGATGGCTCGGGCGGAGCGCACCCGCGGCGAACCGCTGATCCGCATTGCCGGCGTCTGCGGCCGGACGCCGCAGGCCGTCGCCGAGGCCGGCATCCTCCGGGAGGAAGGCTACGCCCTGGGGCTGCTCAGCCTGGGGGCGATGTGCGACGCGGAGGAAAAGGAACTGCTGGCCCATTGCCGGGCGGTGGCCGAGGTCATTCCGCTGATGGGATTCTACTTGCAGCCGGCCGTGGGCGGCCGGGTGTTGCCCTACCGGTTCTGGCGGCAATTTCTGGAGATCGAGGCGGTGGTGGGGATTAAAATCGCCCCCTTCAACCGCTACCAGACCCTGGACGTGATCCGGGCCGCGGCGGAGTCGGGTCGGGAGGACGTGGCGCTGTACACCGGCAACGACGATAGCATCGTCCTCGATCTGCTGACGCCCTTCCGCTTTTACCTCGGCGGCCGGACCGTCCAGCGCCGGATCGTCGGCGGCCTGCTGGGGCACTGGGCCGTCTGGACGCACCGGGCCGTCGAACTTCTGGAGGAGTGCCGCCGGCTGGTTGACACCGACGCCGACGTTCCTCCGGAGATGCTTTGCCGGAGCGTGGAGGTCACCGACTGCAACGCCGCGTTTTTCGACACCGCCCACAATTTCGCCGGATGCATCGCGGGCATCCACGAGGTCCTCCGCCGCCAGGGGCTGCTGGAAGGGACGTGGTGCCTGAATCCCCGCGAGGACCTCAGCCCCGGCCAGAAGGAAGAGATCGACCGCGTGTACGCGGCCTACCCGCATTTGAACGACGACGCCTTCGTCGCCGAGCATCGGGAGCAGTGGCTTCAATAAAATCCCGGATAATCGGGAGTGGTGCATGCCTTGTTTGGATCTCTTCATCTTTGGTGCTCCTTTTCGGCCTGAATTTTTGCACAATAGGGGGTCTTCAAGTGCCGGATTTTCCGGGACCGCGCGGGAATTGTTGTGGGTGAATTGTTGAGCACTTTTCCGGCGTGAAGGCCGTTTGGTGCGGTGTTTTTCGGGGTTTGATGGATGACGGCTCCCTTTGGCTAGAGTGAGTTGTTGACGTTTTTAAATAGGCGAGCCAAGACTGAGTTCTGTGTTTTTCTCGTGGAATATGGGATTTTTCGGGGTGAAATTTTTTCACTGGAGTGCTGGGGAAAGTCGTGGGTCGTGAAGGGTAGTGAGTTGGGCATCAAGAATCGAAAAATGCACGGGTGGACCCTCGGTTGGGTGAGGGTTGATGGTCTTGCCAGAATGGTCTTTCGGCCGATGAATGATCCACGAAGTCCACGAAGAGTACGAATGACACACAATGCGTCTGGATGCGTCACCGGCGGAGTCTGGGGGGAGAGTGGGCGCATCTTTTCCCTATGGGCGAAAGTGGGGTCTCGGGTTGCATTCTTGACAGCATGTACAGATATACATTATATCCACTGGAGAAGGGTTTGCAACCGTGTTTTTAGGCCACCCCGCTGGAGAGCGGAGGAGGGATTCAAGATGGAGGATGTGAGGGTTTAGAAAATGACCGCGTAGCGGTTACGTTCGAATAGCCGTGGGTGGAGCGCAGCGCAACCCACGGACTTTTTGTTATTCGGGCAGGGGTTTGCCTTTGGTTTCGGGGGCGAGCCAGATGGCGGCCATGCCGATGAGATAGACGAAGCAGACGGCGGCGCAGGCCTGGGCGTAGCTTCCGTGGAAGATCGCCAAGAGTTGGCCGGTGGTGAGCGAGCCGACCGCGGCGAAGATGCGGCCCGAGTTGTAGCAGACGCCTTGGGCCGTGGCGCGGACGCGGGTGGGAAACAGCTCCGGCAGATACAAGGGGAGCCATCCGTAAAACGAGGCCGTCGCGCAGCCCGCCAGTCCCGCCATCACGAGAAAGAGGCCGTTGTACGATTTCATGCCGAAGAACAGGGCCTCGACGACGATGAAGGAGAAGAGACAGAGGCCGAAGTACGCGGGCCGGCGGCCGAATTTCGCGCCGACCAGCGGCCCGAGAAAACAGCCGACGATTGCCCCCAACGAGACGATGCAGAGCACGGTCCCCTTGGCGTGCGGATTCTCGGGGCCGACGAGTTGATCGACCCAGGACGGCATGAAGGCGGTCACGGCGCCCCAGGTTCCAATCAGCGGAATCGAGGAAAAGAGGATGCCCAACAGGACCGGCCGGATAAGCCGGGGGGAGAACAGCTCGCGCAGCGGCTGGGCCGCCTTCTTCTTCACCGATTCTTTCCACCGGGCCGACTCGGGCAGAAACAGAATCACGAACAGGGCCAGGGCCGCCGGCGAGGCGCAGGCCAACATCGTCCAACGCCACGATTCGGCCGTGACGCGGAAGGACATGGCCATCACGGCAATCAGCAGGAGGCCGAGGTTGCCGGCCGCGCCGATCACACCGGCCAAGAGGGGGCGGAGCCGGTCGGGCCAACACTCCACGACCAGGGCCACGCCCAGCGACCATTCACCGCCCATCCCCAAGGCCGCAAAAAAACGGCAGACGCCCAAATGCCACGGTTCCTGGGCGAAATAGCAGGCGCCGGTAAACAGTGAATAAGTGAAGATGCTGATCGCCATGCTCGAGACGCGGCCGAGCCGGTCGCCGAGCCAGCCGAACAACAGCCCGCCGGTCGCCGCGCCGAGGAGGAACAAGGCCGTCAAGACGGCGATCCACGGGCCGACGCGGGCGTCGTTGGTGATGTTCAGCAGGTCCTGCAGCGCCGGCCGGGCGGCGATCGGGAACAAGCCCATCTCCACCCCGTCGAACATCCAACCCAACATGGCCGCCAACAGCACTAACCACCGCCGGGATCCCGGCCCGAGATGATCCGCTGGGGAAAGAGACGGAAGTCGATCCTTCAACGGACTGGAGGAGTTTGAAAAAGGCTTCATGTGGGATAAGCACCGAGTTTTGAATCAGTTTCAATCAAGAGCAAACGGGCTCCCCGGGAGTCTATTTCTCCTTCGTAATCAACTTCGGTGTCTCACAATCGCCGTACATCATCGACGGAAGTTGCCAGACCTTCTCGCCGGTCTTGTCGCAGAAGTAGAGACGAGAGGGGGAGAATTTGTCGGGATTGCCGTCGGCCCAGTAGGCGTAAAACTCGGGATGGGCGTCGATCACGCGGCGGACGTAGGTGTGGTTCATCGGGCTGTGGCGGGTGACGTCGCGCTGTTTGGTCCAGGTCTTGCCTTCGTCGCGGCTGATCCAGAGGGCGACTTCGCCGCCGGTTCCGATCGGCTGCGGCCCCGGCTCCGTCGGGCCGATGATGCGCCAGGTGTTCCCCTCGATCGTCAGTTCTCCGACGCAATAGTTATGATTGGCGTGGGTGATCTCGGTATATTCCCAACGATCGCCCGTCCAGTGGGCGACGGTCCACCACCGCGGCTTGCCGGGAGGGCCGGGGATGTAACTGGCGCTGGTGATGTAGAGGATGGCCGGCCGGCCTTGCGCGTCCAGGTCGAGATCGGCGATGTAGACCATCCGTTTTTCGGCCGAGTAGTTGCGGACCCGGGCGGGATTGTCCGGTTTGGTCAAGGGGAGTTTCAGCGTTTCGCCCCGGTCGTTCTTCCAGGTCTTGCCGAAGTCGTCGGTTTCCATGTAATAGAGGTCGGTGCGGTTGTCGGGCTTGTGGCCCGGGTGCCGGTTGAAGGCGGTGATGACGCGGTTGCCGACTTGGTGGCTGGTCTGATAATGGCCCTCGATGCCGGCGAACTTATGGTCTTTGGCCCAGGTGCGGCCGTCGGGACTGGTGCTCCAGTACAGTTCCCGGCCGTTGGTGTACTTGGTGAAGAGGTGCAGAAAGCCCTTGCCTTCGATCCACCGGGGCTGCGGATAGGTGATCTCGCCTTGCCATTGGAGTTGGAAGTCGTCGATGTCGTAGGGCTTGGCGCTGCGATAGATGAACCCGGGCCGTTTGCGTCCCCGGCCGCTGATGAAGACCCAGAGGTAGCCTTTCCCGTCGATGCAGAGGCTGGGATTGTCGTGGGGATCGTTGACTCCCTTTTTGTCGTGGACGATCGTGGGCCGGGGCACTACGCGACGGACGTGATCGTAGTAGGAGATCATCTCCAGCAGGTGCCGCTTGCCCTGTTTGGCTCCCCCGTAAACGAAGAACGTTTTCTTGGTCTCTGGGGAGTAAACGGCCATCGGCACGTGGTTGGCGGTATAGGTCCCCAGGCCGCCGGAATACTTATCGCCGTAGGGGGTTTTCTGGCCGAGCGTGAACCAGATTCCGCGGTAACCGTCGTCTTTCGGACTGGCCCGGCCGGCGTCGCCCAGCAGCGAGAGCAAACCGAGCGTCAAGATTCCCTGGAAGAGGAAGACTTTTAAAAATGGGATGGAATTCTGACATTTCATGATGGATCATCCAAGGGCGTGGTCGAGAGGAACCGGTTTATCGACTCTCAAGAAACAAGAATTGTAATCAATAGCCGGCGGCGAACAGCCGCCGAGCGGAATAATCTACAACTCTCGGCGGCTGTTAGCCGCCGGCTATCCCGGTATTCCTCTCCCGCAATCGCCGTCGCGGGACGTGGGATAATGCAAGTTCGTTAAGCTGAGATGCAATCTACGAAATTTTTTACCTTAAAACACTCCGTTGCGGACTTCATAGTGCGTGGGCTTGCCGAGGCTGGGTTGGCCGCGGTTGATCCAGTGGGCGATCCAAGGGATCATCTGCTCGGCGGAAACGCGGGGCTTCCCGTAGAGGCGGTACGACTCCGCGGCGTTATTCAAGAGGGCTTCGGGGGCTTCGGCGCCGACAAACCGGGGAGTCTTGCCCAAGAGGCGGCCGAACTGTCGGGCCACGTCGCGGACGCGGAGCCGCTCGGGACCGGTCACGTTGAGGAACCGCGCCGGGCTGGCGGCGACGTCGAGCGCGCAGAGGACCGCGGCCAAGGCGTCGCCCTGCCAAATGACGTTGACGTAGCCCATCGTCAGATCGATTTCCTCTTCCTGATGCACCTTTTGGGCGAGATCGACCAGCACGCCGTACCGCATTTCCACGGCGTAATTCAAGCGGATCAGCGCGACGGGGAGGTCCAAGGTTTCGCTGAAATATTCGAACATCCGCTCCCGGCCGAGGCAGCTCATGGCGTACTCGCCGCAGGGATTGGGCGGATCGGTTTCGACGGAGCCGCCGCCGTCGACCGGCGTCAGGCCGTAGACGTTGCCGGTGGAAAAGGCGACGATGCGGGCGGTGCGGAACTTGCGGCAGACCAGCGAGGGCAGATAGGCGTTCAGCGCCCAGGTGAGCGACTGGTTGCCCGAACTGCCGAATTTCATTCCCGCCATGAAGACGACGTTGGGGACCTCGGGCAGGAATTCAAGAAAGGCGGGATCGAGCAGGTCGCCCTGGAGGGTTTTAATGTGGCGGGCCTCGAGTTTCTGGCGGGTTTCGGGGGAGAAGTAACGATCCACGCCGAGGATTGTCCGCTTCAGGCCGGTGGTTTCGTCGGCGCGTCTTGCCATCTGCGCCAAGGAAGGTCCCATTTTTCCGCCTGCGCCCAGGACGATCAAATCGCCTTCGATTCGGGAAAGGACGTCCAACGCCGCTTCGGTGGGTTGGCTAAGAAGGTCATCCAACTGGTCCACATCATCAATGGTGTCAGGAAGCAGGGAAAGGATCATAATGGATTACTTGGTGAAAATGGAAATCGGAAATTACTTTGGAAGGATTGTTACTTTACCGCAGGCGTTTTCTTTCGTCCAGTCGATCGCGTTTTCCAGATCCCTTGCGCCGGGACGTCACTTTCGATTTTATGCCGTCCCTTTTTCTGTCCCGAGGCGGGGCGTTTCCGCGACGCATGCTTGCGACGGTACTCGCCCGGCGTCAAACCCGTCGTCCGATGAAACACCAGACGCATGTGGTCGGAATTCGTGAAGCCGCAGGTTTTGGCCAGGGAACGCAACTTGATCCGCTCCCCGTTGCGGAGCAACTGCTTGGCCCTTTCGATGCGGAGCCGGCAGAGGTATTGGTAGGGAGTGCAACCGAAAAGATTTTGAAACCGCTTTTCCAGGAATCGTCGGGAAACGGGGACCTGGGCGAGGATGCTCTCGATTCCCACGACTTCGGCCAGATGATCGTGCATGAGATGGACCGCTGCACTGACTTGGGGGTCGTCCACCGCGATCGTGTCCGTGGAACGGCGCTGGGCGACGCCTTCTGGCGGGAACACGATTTCGGTCTGTCGGGGCGTTTTGCCGGAGATCAACTTGTCCAGCAGCGCGGCGGCCGCGTAACCGATCTGCCAGGCGTTGCGCATCACGCTGCTTAAGGTGGGCTGACAGTTTTCGCAAATCGTGGGATCGTTGTCGGCGCCGATCAGGGCCACCTGGTGGGGGACGTCCAGACCGAGCCGGTTGCACTCTTCCAGGAGGATCCTTGCCCGGAAATCGTGGACCGCCATGATGCCCACCGGCGGCTTCAACGTTTGGAGCCACTGATCGACGGGCGCCACCCGCTTCTGCCACGACATCCGGGAATCGGTCGCCGGGAGTTGGTCGAAAACGCTGCAGGGGACGCCCGCCTCGGCGGCGCGGTCGCGGAAACCGCGGCACCGCTGACGGGAGTACCAGGGGCCGCGGATCCCGTAAAAGCCCAGCCGGCGGAATCCGCATTGCAGGAGGTGCTCGGCCCCCAGCCGGCCGATGGCGTAGTGATCGACCATGACCCGCGGCAGTTCCACGTTGCCGATCATGCCGCTTAAGGCCACGACCGGGATGCCCAACCGCTTGGCCGCCCGGGCCTCCGCGAGATCGTTGATGAAGGCAATCACGCCGTCGCCCGGCCAACCCCGGAGTCCGGATACGGTGATCGAGAATTCCTTGGCGCCGATCAAGGTCACCAGGCTGCTCAAGAAGTTCCACCCCCCGTGCTCCTGGGCGTATTCGGCGATGCCGCGCATGCAGAGCGCCAGCCAGGGCACGCCCACGGGAAAAGCCAGAGCCACCTGTTTGTGTTTGGGGGCGGAAACCATATTTCCTATTGTAATCGGGAGTTTTCGGGGCAAAACCGCCGTTCGCAAATTCACGACTCTTTGCGCAAATAAATCGTTGTTATCCGCATTGTACATGACTATCTTAAAAAAGGGAAGGGAATTCCCGGATTTATTGTTTCTGGTTGGAAAGATTATTATTCGGGCGGCGCGCCCGTGTAACTTTCCTCCAGGAATTACAATCTCTCGCGGCCCTTGCGGCCGGGAAACTTTTCAACCTTACCGGAAAGAGCGGCAGGAACACAGAAGAAGCAATCCACAAAAAGGAGGTAGCGTTCGAAGAGAAAAACCCTCGATCAGGAGACGATGATAAACCGACGCCCGGTGCGTGACGGTTATCTCGGATTCTCGAGGCAGTCCAGCGGGGCCGGCAAAAAATGGAGAACGAGGCCTTTGCCGGTTTACATCCGATCCGCCGACGCTGCCCGAGGGGATTGACGGCGGCCGTCCTGCCGCGTCAAGACTTCGCATCCTTTTCCTTTTTTGTCTTGGAGGTGCTTCATGAGTCTTTTACATCGTCCAGCAAGAACCTTGTTCTATTTCTGTGTGATTTTGCTGTCCGTCGCTTTCCTGGCCGTTCCTTCCGCCAACGCCACCTTGATCTGGGATTCCGATATCACAACGTTGGATGACGGAGTTCAAGAGGGGCCTGGCGATTGGAATACCACGAATTATAACTGGTGGGATGATGCGTCGTCTGTAAATACCACCTGGGACAGCGGCGCGGCGCAGTTCGGCTACGACGTCGGCGACGGCGCCGGCGACACCGTCACCGTGGATGCCGGAGGCGTCTCCGCCACCGGGCTGACGTTCCTCCGTCAGTACACGCTCCAGGGAGGCCCGATCACGCTGACGGGGACCGCGCCGGAGATCGCCATGCCCGACGGCGCCGTATCCGGAACGGCGGCGACCATCAACTCGGACATTTCCACCACGGGCGACCTGGTCCTCCGTGGGGCGTATGCCACTCCTTCCGCAAGTTATTCGAAAATCATCCTCGGCGGTTCCAATACCTACAACTCCTTGACCGTCACCGACGGCGCACTCTGCGACGCCGCCTCTTCCTTGGCCCTGGACGGCTCCGCCGGCGTGGCCGTTGATGAAGGATCCTCCCTGAGATTCCTCGTCGACGGGACCTTCACCCAAAACTTCTCCATCGGCGGTTACGGTTTTGGAACGGGAAACTCCCTCCACACCAGCCGCGCCGCGTTGATGTTCACCGGAGAGACCGGCGCCGTCGATTTGTCGGGCAACATCGAGTTGACGGCCGACGCCTCGCTAGCCACAGGAGGAGCGTCCAACACTGTCAGCGGGATCATCTCCGGCGATTACAAACTAACGAAAACCAGCACGGGCACCCTGAAACTGACCAATCAAAACACCTTCACCGGCGCCCTCGAAATCTATCGGGACAGCGTGGAATTGGACTCCTCGGCCGGACCGGCCCTGCAGGGAGACGTCAACTTTGCGTCCTACAGCTCTAACAGCGTCTATTTAAATCTCCTGCAAGACGGCCAGCTTTCGACGTCCTCGGTTCTCCATTTCACCGGCTACCGGGGATACGTGAACCTCAATGGAAACGACCAGGCAGTGGGAGGATTGGATTGCGACGTGAGTCCATCAACGGCGAAAAAGGCCTTTATTGACGCAAGTAGTGGCACCTGTACGCTGACGATCAACACTGCATCCGGCACCGAATACACCTACGCGGGGGCGCTTCGTAACAACGGCGGCATACTGGCGGTCCTGAAAAAGGGGACGGGGACTCAGAATATTACGGGAGGAAGCAGTTCCTCCTACGTGGATTTTTCCGGCGGTCTGACCGTGGAAAATGGCACGCTCTACCCCAAGTTACGGAGTTGCGCTGACAGGCTCGTTGATAGCAAAGGACTTACGTTCATTTTTAGGCCAAAGTCTTCACTACATTTTGAC
>JAFGPV010000033.1 GCA_016936015.1 Pirellulales bacterium | reverse complement strand
TCCAGGGGTTACGGTTTCCTTGTGGAAAAAGAAACATAACCACTGGAGTCCCTTGCGCTTAGATCAATTTAATTTCAGGACACCCTCGAGTAATTGAAAATCTTGGTTTCGGCGGCCGATAAGTTGCAAGCCGGCGGGCATGCGGTCGGCAGCCGGGCCGCAGGGGATCGAGACCGCCGGCACGCCGGAGAGGCTCCACGGGGCCTGGAAGAGCGGGGTGCCCGTGGTCTCCAGCCCCGGGGCCGTGTTGTCGGTCGAGGGCAGCAGGAGCGAGTCGATATATTTTAAGTTCTCGTCAGCCCTCACCCCCGACCCCTCTCCCAAAGGGAGAGGGGAGATTGCGTTGAAGAGTTCGGTTTCCACACATTGTCGGAACCGGCGCTGCCAGGCCAAGGCCGCGGCGTAGTCCACGCCGGGTATTTTCAAGCCCTCTTCCAGGAGGGCGTTGATTTTCGGGCCGTACTTTTCCTTTTGGGCGGGGAATTGCTCCCGGTGAAACTCCGCGGCATCGACGGCCATGATCGTGCGGTGCATCGGCAGGACCTCGTCGAAGATCGCCGGCACGGCAACCAGCTCGATTCGCGCCCCCGCGCTTTGTAACTTCTTAACGGCTGTTTCCGTCGCTTCACGGATCAGGGGATCGGCCAGGTCGAGGTATTTTTGCAAGAGGCCGAAGCGGGGCGGGGAGGAGAGTGTTGAAAGGGAGGGGAGTTTATCAATGGATGAAAGTTTTTGGTAAGAAGGCAACAAGGTGTGAAGGAGGATCCAAAGGTCTTCGACCGTCCGGGCCATCGGACCGGTGTGGTCGAGATGGCAACTGACCGGCACGACGCCGTCGCGGCTGAGCAGACCGAAGGTCGGCTTGATTGTGCATACGCCGCAGTAACTTGCCGGCCGGACCAGCGAGCCGCCGGTTTGAGTGCCCAAGGCCCCGAGGCACATCCCCATCGCCAAGGCGGCGGCCGAGCCACTGCTCGAACCGCCGGGCGACCGTTCCGGATTCCAGGGATTCCGCGTGGGCGAGGGATCGAAGCAGGCAAACTCGACGGTCACCGTCTTGCCGAGGATGATCGCCCCGGCCTGCCGCAGTCCGGCCACCAGCGGGGCGTCAGTTTCCGCCGGTGGAGCGTCCTCGCGCAACGGCGATCCGGCCCGGGTCGGCATCCCCGCCACGTCGAAGATGTCCTTGATCCCCACGGGAATCCCGTGCAACGGCCCCCGATATATCCCTTCCGCCGCCTCGCGACCCAGTTCGTCGGCGGCACGTCGGGCGCCGGCGGCATCGACGGAGACCCAGGCGTGGATTTGGGAGTCGAATTTTTCAATTTGTGCCAGACATTGCTCAACGAGGTCGTGCGGCGAGATACGTCCTTTTTTAAGTTGAGTTGCCGCATCCGTGATGGTGTCGGGTGGATTCATAAGTGGTTTCCCTTTTCGCACTTGACTTTACTTTCTGCACAAGATTTTGGTCAACCGGGGTGGCGTTTGGGCAATTCCGAGGGTTGGAAACCGTTATTCGGGGGGTGAAGTGGTCGGTGGGAGTTCGGGGTGGAGATCGAGGGAATGTTGATGGTGCGTTTCACGCACCCTACGTGGGAAGCGCGTAAGGCCCGCCAACGGCGCCAGCCGCGGACGGCGTAGCCGCGGAGTTGGAGACCAACGCGGAGCAGGTCGATGCGGAATTGGGCCATGTGTTTTTTCATGGCCGCTTGCATGGTTTTTTGCGCGTGGCGCAGGATTTTTCTGGTTTGAAGCGGTTTTTGAAGTTTTTCCAGGAGACGGCGGACCTGGCGGAGGAGATTTTTGGATTTTCCCAGGTAGATCGACCGTTGGCGACCTTCGGCACGATAGGCCAGGCGATAGTACGGGCCGAGCTTGCGGCCGTTATAGGTCCGCCAGGAGGCGACGATCGTTCCCTGTCGGGCGAAAACGGATTGCAGGCTGCGGATGGTTTGGAGGGGGGAGGGACGGAGGGTGGCGGAGGATGGGGTCATGGACAGGCTCCTTTTAAGTGTACTTTTGTATCGTATAAGAATATACCGCAAAGCCTGGCCCAATTTCAAGGGGAAATTTCTCCGGATCCCGCCAGGATGGGATTAGAAGGACAAAAAAAAATATTTTTTGATTCTTCCCCCCCAGGCGTAGATCGCCTGGGCTATAGAAAAGTCTCGAATTGCGCGGTGATGGATTGCTTGTTGGCTTTTAAAAGTCCTTGGAAAGAGGCGGGACGCTTCTTCCGCTTTGACCCAAGGCTTCTTCCAACAAACGGTGCAAGTCCTCCGGTTCGACGTTCAAAGTCCGGGCCAGTTCGACCAGGCGGGAAAGCTCCTGGCGGAGGAGGTGGCGTTGGGTCTTGAGTTGCCGGGAAGGGAAATGACTCGATACAAAGGTGCCGGCGCCGTGGCGGCGTTCCAACAGGCCCTCGGCCGTCAGCCGCTCATAGACGCGGAGGATCGTGTTCTGGTTGACGGCCAACTGGGCGGCCAAGGCCCGGACGGAAGGCAGGCGCTGCCCCGGCCGGAGCAATCCGCCGGCGCACTGTGCCCGAATCTGGGCGGCAATCTGCCGCGTGATCGGCATGCCGGACGACGTTTCGACGTGGATATGCACAAAAAATCTCCTGGTGATTACATTACTATAACAGTATTCACTGGATTGTCAACAGGGCATGTTGATTGATTATCAGGAAAGGTCATGTCGTAATGCTTCATCAGAGCCGGGGCGTTGCCTCGGGTTTTCCGGGCCGACACAGCCCGGCTCTGACCCGCGTTTACGACATTGTTATAGCCCGGCTGCTTGCGGTCGGTGGGGATGGACCGAATACCGGGAATCCGGAAAAACCACCGGGCACAAGTGCCCGGGCTAAACGAATTGGGCATCCCCACATTACGGATTCGCGGAAAACTGATACAATGTTCCTCCATGATTTCCGTGAAATCTCAATCAAGTTCAATGTGGTTTGATTTAGCCTACCGTGTTTTGGAGGGGCATTATCCCAATCACGAAGAGGGGCTGGCGGTGTTGCGCTGCCCGGACGAGGAGTTGTTGGACCTGCTGGCGGCGGCGTATCGAGTGCGGCGACGGTATTTTGGGAACCGGGTGCACTTGAATTATTTGATCAACGCCAAGAGCGGCCATTGCGGCGAGGACTGCGGGTACTGCTCGCAGTCGCGGGTCTCGACGGCGCCGATCGAAAAATATGACCTCTTGGAGCCAGAGAAGATCCTCGACGGCGCCCGGGCGGCCGCGGAGTTGAAGTCGCGGACGTACTGCATTGTGATCTCCGGCCGGGCGCCGCGGGACCGCGAACTGGACGTCATCGCCGGCGTGGCGCCGGAGATCAAGCGGCGATATCCCTTGGCGGTCTGCGTCTCGCCGGGATTGCTGACTCTGGAGCAGGCGGAGCGGCTGAAACGCTGCGGCGTGGATCGGATCAATCACAACCTGAACACCAGCCGGCGGTTTTATCCGCGGATCTGTTCCACGCACACGTACGAAGAGCGGCTGGAAACGCTGCGCGCCGTTCGCCGGGCGGGACTGGAGATCTGCTCGGGGGGAATTATCGGCATGGGCGAGGAGGAGGCCGACGTAGTGGATCTGGCCCTGGAGCTGGGCGCGTTGGCGGTCGAGGCGACGCCGATCAATTTTTTGATTCCGATTGAAGGGACGCCGATAACAGAGGCTTTAAGAAATAACAAGCAACCCTCACCCCCGACCCCTCTCCCAAAGGGAGAGGGGAGGAGGAAGCGGCTGAATCCGCGGTACTGTTTGAAGGCGCTGTGTTTGTTCCGTTTTAGCAATCCTCACGTGGAACTGCGGATTGCCGCCGGGCGGGAGATCCATTTGGGACCGTTGCAGCCGCTGGGGCTATTTGCCGCCAATTCGATTTTTATCAGCGATTATTTGACCACGAAAGGTCAGCCCCCGGCGGCCGATTTCGAGATGATCGAGGCCCTGGGTTTTCAAGCCGTCATTCATTGAGGAGAACGAGGATGCCGCGTGAAACGATGACTTCCCGCCAACGAGTGCTCGCCGCCATCAATCACCAAACGCCCGACCGGGTGCCGATCGACCTGGGCGGCAACCAGACGGGAATTCATAAATTCGCCTATCGGGATTTGATCGGGCACTTGGGGATCGAAGACGACCTGACGATCATGGACGCGGTGCAGCAGTTAGCCCGGCCGTGCGAGGCGATGCTCACGCGGTTCCGCGTCGATACCCGGTACATCGCCGCCGGGGCCGCCGAAGGCTTTCAAGGGGAGATTGTAAAGCGAGAGCGGAAAGGGAGGCTCTGGCACGATCTGACCGACGAATTCGGCGTCGTCTGGTCGATGCCCGACGATCATCCGTACTACATGGACATCTCGCACAGTCCCCTGGCCCGGGCGACGCTGAAGGACCTGAAGGACTATCCCTTCCCCAAGGGCGACGACCCGGCCCGATTCGCCACGATCCGCCGGGAGGCCCAGCGGATCCGGAACGAGACGCCGTACGCGGTCGTCAGCGGCATCTCCGGTGTTGTTTACGAGAACTGCTGGTACATGCGGGGCCTGGAACAGTGGTACGCCGACATGCTCCAGGACCCGGAGTTCTGCGAGGCCCTGCTGGACTGCGTCTTGAAGTTCTGGATGGACTGGTTCCGCTTGTTCCTCGACGAGGTCGGCGACCTGGTGGACGTGATCATGATCGGCGACGACCTGGCGGGCCAGACCGGTCCGCTGTTTCGGCCCGAACTGTACCGCCGGCTGGTCAAACCGCGGCAGAAACAACTCGGGCAGTACATCCGCTCGCGGACCCAGGCGAAAATTTGGTACCACACCTGCGGCGCCTGCCAGGCGTACATTCCCGACCTGGCGGAGAACGGCGTCCAGATCCTCAATCCGGTGCAAATCTCCGCCCATGACATGGACCCCCGGGTGTTGAAGGAGAAGTTCGGCAAAGAGATGGTCTTTTGGGGCGGGGCAATCGACGCCCAGCGCGTTCTGCCCCGCGCTTCGCCGGAGGAGGTCCGCCAGGCCGTCCGCACGAACCTGGAAGTTTTCAAATCCGGCGGCGGTTACGTCTTCAACAACGTCCACAACATCCAGGCCGGCGTGCCTCCGGAAAACATCGTCGCCCTGTACGATGCCGCCTACGAGTTCGGGTTTTATCACAAGTAGAAAAAATGACGTTCACACGGATATTCAGTTGGCCAGGCGTGTTGTTGACGGCGGCACTGACGGCAGTAACTGTAACGGCCGCTGCCGAGCCGGCGCACACCCTGATCCAGAAGGTGGAGACCCCGCCGGTTCTGACGGAGAAGGAAGGGAAACTCCAGCAAATCGTCAAGGTCCAAGTGCAGCACTCCGGCCCGGCTGCCGAAGCCATTTTGAAGATTCCCCGTTGTAATCCGGTGCGGATTCCGCTCCCGCCGGGGCAGCAGACGCTGGAGTTCAGTTTTCCGGCCTTGGAGAAAGAGGCCGAGGCCGTGCTGGAAATCAAGGCGGTCGGCAGGACCCTTGCCGAGAAGACGTTCGTGGTCCGGCCGGTGCGGAAATGGATTCTGTACTTCCTGCCGCACTCGCACGTGGACATCGGTTACACGCAATTGCAACCCGAGGTATTAGCGAAGCAGTGCCGCAACCTGGAAACGGCCGTGGCCGCCGCCCGGGCCACAGCCGGCAACCCGCCCGGCGCGCAATTCAAGTGGAACACCGAGGGCCTTTGGGCCGTCGATCATTATTTGCAGACCACCCGGGGCGAGAAACAGCGGGAGTTCATCGAGGCCGTGAAGTCGGGCCGGATCGAGCTGGACGCCTTCTACGGCAACGAGTTGACCGGGCTGTGCCGCCCGGAAGAGCTCGTCCGGTTGGTTGCATGCGCCGGCCGGCTGGCAAAACGCTGCGGCGTGACGATCGAGTCGGCGATGATCAGCGACGTTCCCGGCTACACCTGGGGCATCGTGCCCGTGCTGGCCGGCTGCGGCGTGAAGTACCTCTCTATCGGGCCGAACCTCACCGACCGGATCGGCCGGACGCTGGCCGCCTGGGGCGACAAGCCCTTCTATTGGGCCGATCCCTCGGGAAAACAGAAGGTCCTCTGCTGGATGGCCGGCACCGGCTACAGCACGTTCCACGGGCGTTCGCTCCGGGAGACGGGCGAGAGGCCGATCTTCGATTACTTGAACAAACTCGACGCCGCGGCATATCCTTACGACCTGGTCCAACTCCGCTACAGCACCGGCGGCGACAACGGTCCGCCCGACCCGGACGTTGCCGATTACGTGAAACAATGGAACGCGAAGTACGCTTATCCCAAGCTGGTCGTCGCCACCACCACCGAAATGATGCGCGAACTGGAGCGGCGCTACGGCGACCGGCTGCCGGTGGTCCGGGGCGATTTCACGCCCTATTGGGAGGACGGCGCGGCGTCTTCCGCCCGGGAGACCGGGCTGAACCGCGCCGCCGCCGAACGCCTGGTTCAGACCGAGATCCTCGGCGCGATGCTCGATCCGAAACACTGCCCGATGTCCGCCTTTTCCGACGCCTGGCGCAAGGTCCTGCTCTACGACGAGCACACCTGGGGCGCGTACAACAGCATTACCGAGCCGGATGTACCCTTCGTCAAGAACCAGTGGAAGATCAAGCAGAATTTCGCCCTGGACGCCGACCGGCAATCGAAACACTTGTTGGCTGAGATGCTGTCCCAGGGCGCCTCGGGCGGCGCTTTGCCGTCCTTCTACGTGTATAACACGGCCAACTGGCCGCGGACGGACCTAGTGATCCTCTCGAAGGAGCAATCGTCGGCCGGCGACGGCGTCCTCGACGTGCAGCAAGGCCGGGTGGTCCCTTCCCAGCGTCTTTCCACAGGCGAGCTTGCCTTCCTGGCTTCCGACGTCCCCCCGCTCGGGGCCAAACGGTTCCTGGTTCAAGCGGGCGCCGAAGGTCCCCCCGACCAATCGGTTTCTATTGAAAAAACCGAACTGATTTCACCGAAGTTCCGCGTTAGCATGGACCCGCAAACCGGGAACATCCGAAGTTGCCGGGATCTGATCCTCGACCGGGAATTGGTCGATTCCGAAAATCCCGTCGGATGGAACAGTTACTATTACGTCGTCGGCAGCGACGTAAAGGGCGCCCGGACCTCGGGACCGGCGACGGTTCGGGTCATGGAGTCCGGGCCGCTGGTGGCCGCGCTGAAGATCGAATCCGACGCCCCGGGATGCAACCGGCTGACGCGCGAAGTCCGGCTGATCGGCGGCCTGGATCGGGTCGATTTGCTCGACGTCGTCGATAAGAAACCGGTGCGGGCGAAAGAGGGCGTCCACTTCGGCTTCGCCTTCCGCGTCCCCGGCGGCGTGGTGCGGATGGAAACCCCGTGGGCCGTGGTCCGGCCGGAAGAGGACCAACTGCCCGGCGCCTGCAAGAATTGGTTTACCGTGCAGCGGTGGATCGACGTGTCGAACCGGGATTTTGGCGTCACGACGGCGGTGCTCGACGCCCCGTTGGTCGAAGTCGGGGGGATGACCGCCAATATCATCGGCAACGGATCCGAACCCGGGACGTGGATCGAACACTTGGCTCCGTCGCAGACGCTGTACTCCTGGGTGATGAACAATCACTGGCACACCAACTATCGGGCCGAGCAGGAAGGTCCGACGGAATTCCGCTACGCCCTGCGGCCCCACACGGGCGGATTCGACGGCGTGGCGGCGGCCCGGTTCGGCATCGAGCGGAGCCAGCCCTTGCTGGTCGGTCCCGCGGCGGCCGACGCCCCCGCCCTGCGGCCTTCCCGGCTCCGCGTCAACGCGGACGAGATCCTGGTGACCGCCTTCAAGCCCGACATCGAAGGCAAGGCGTTGATCGTCCGCCTATACAACGTCGGATCAGAACCCGTCTCGGCCGTCTTCTCCTGGAGCGAGCCGGTCCCCACAGCGCTGTGGCGCAGCGACCTCTGGCAGCAGCGCGGCCGGCCGATCTGCGGTCCCGTGGTCGTCCCGCCGCACGGCTTCGTGACCATCGGAGCCGACCTGCCGTAATGAATATATGAATTCCATCAGTCCGTCCATGAATCCTCGTTCCGTACGCAATCTCGGCATCTCGGCCCACATCGACTCGGGCAAGACCACCTTAAGCGAGAGGATCTTGTACTACACCGGCCGCATCCACCGGATGGGCGAAGTCCACGACGCCGTCGGGGCCACGATGGACCACATGGAGCTGGAGAAGCAGCGCGGCATTACGATCACCAGCGCCGCCACCACGGTGGCGTGGGCAGAGGCGGTGATCAACCTGATCGACACGCCGGGCCACGTCGATTTCACCGTCGAGGTCGAGCGGAGTCTTCGGGTGTTGGACGGAGCGATTCTGGTTCTCTGCGCCGTCGGCGGCGTGCAGGCCCAATCGCTGACGATCGACCGGCAGATGCGGCGCTATCACGTCCCCCGGCTGGCTTTCATCAACAAAATGGACCGCGTGGGGGCCGATCCGGCGGCCGTGGTCGCCCAGGCCCGGGAGCGGTTGAACTGCGAGGCGGCCCTGCTGCAACTGCCCATCGGCCGGGAGGCGAACTTCGAAGGCGTCGTCGATCTGATTACGCAACAGGCGCTGTACTTCGACGGTCCCCACGGCGAGAACGTCCGTCGGGAGGCGGTTCCACCCGAGATGATCGAAGCGGTTCGGGAGGCCCGGCGGCACCTGCTGGAGACGTTGACCCTGTATAGCGACGAATTGATGGAGGTCCTGCTGGCGGAAGAGGAGCCGCCGGAAAAGCTCGTCCACGATGTGATCCGGGCCGCCGTGGGGCAGTTGGAATTCACGCCGGTGTTGCTCGGCTCGGCGTATCGCAACAAAGGGGTGCAGCCGTTGCTGGACGCCGTGGTCCGCTATTTGCCCGCCCCGGCCGACCACGAGATCCGGGCCTACGCCAAGGATCAGGACGGCGCGGCGCAGGAAATCCTCCTGGCCGTCGATCCGGAAAAGCCCGCCGTGGCCATGGCCTTCAAGATCGTCGAGGATCCTTACGGCACGCTCACTTTTCTGCGAATCTACCAGGGAAAATTCCTGAAGGGGGAGAGTTATTTCAACCAGCGGACCGGCCGGAAGGAACGCTTCAGCCGGCTGCTGCGGATGCACGCCGAGAAGCGCGAGGACATCGACGAGGCCGAGGCCGGCGACATCGTGGCCGTGCTGGGCGTCGATGCCGCCAGCGGCGACACTTATGCCGCCAAGCCGGACTTCTGCACGCTCCAAGGGATGTTCGTCCCCGAGCCGGTGATCCGGATGGCCATTGCACCCCAGGCCCGGGACGGCGCCGACCGGCTGAGCAAGGCCCTGCACCGCTTCCGCCGCGAGGATCCCACACTGCACGTCTCCGTCGATCCGGAGACGGGCGAGACGATCATCGCCGGCATGGGCGAGCTGCACCTGGAGATCTACGTCGAGCGGATCCGCCGCGAGTACAACGTGGCCGTGGCGGTCGGCGCCCCGAAGGTCAACTACCGCGAGGCCCCCACCCAGCCGGTCGAGTTTAACATCCGGCACCGCAAACAAAGCGGCGGGCAAGGGCAATACGCCCATATTATTGGACGGTTGGAGCCGATAATGTCCCCTCTCCCGACCAACCTTCGGTCGGTGCCCGGAGAGGGGCAGGGGGTGAGGGCGGAGTTATCGAAAGACAGCCCTCACCCTAGCCCTCTCCCAAAGGGAGAGGGGACCGAAGATTTCCTCTTCGAGGAACAGATCGTCGGCGGGCGGATTCCGAAACAGTATCTGCCGGCCATTGAAAAGGGTTTTCGTTCGCTGCTGCCGAAGGGGCCGATCGCCGGCTATCCGATCGTCGGGCTGAAAGCGATCGTCGAGGACGGCTCGTATCACGAGGTGGACAGCTCCGACCTGGCGTTCCAGATCTGCGCCCAAACCGCCCTGCGCGAGACCTTCCCCCGGACGAAGCCGGTGCTGCTGGAGCCGGTGATGAAGATCGAGATCGAATGCCCGGTCCAGTTCCAAGGATCGGTGGTCGGCAACCTGACGTCGCGTCGGGGCATCGTCCTGGCCGCCGAGGTCCGGGGCGGCGAAGTCCGCATCGAAGGCGAAGTTCCGTTGGCCGAGACCTTCGGCTACTCGACCGCGCTGCGGAGCCTCACCCAGGGCCAAGGCGCCTTCACCCTCGAACTGGCCCGCTACAAACGCCTGCCGAAAGACCTCGAAGAGGAACTCATCGCGGAGCGGAAAAAGGCGAAGCTGGCCGGGGCGGTGTAAGGAGATAGGGTTTATTTCTTATCAGAGAAGCGATATCATAGAAGTCTCAGGAGAAGGCAAATAGCCGGCGGCTAACAGCCGCCGAGAAAAAGGGAAAATCCTCTCGGCGACTGTTAGCCGCCGGCTGTTGTTTTCAACTTGATGGATTGATTCCAGCTATTCTTCTTAACACCCGAGGATCTCCTATGGACCGCCGCAATTTTCTGCAAGCCACCGGATTGAGCACCGTTGCCGTTCTTGTCAGCCGCCCGACCGGGGCCGCCCCGGTTGTGGAATCGAAAAAGCCCAACGTGAAAAAACTGCCGGCGCGCAGCGAGGTCCGGAAAGCGGACACCTGGGACCTCTCGAGCTTTTTCGCCGACGACGCCGCCTGGGATAAGACCTTCGAGGCCTGGCAGAAGAAGATCGAAAGCTATGCGTCGTTCCGGGGCAAACTGGCCGAAAGCGCCCAGAAGCTGGCCGACTGCATCCGGTTCGATCTCGACGTCCAGCGCGCCGGCGACCGGCTGGGGACCTACGCCCATCTGAAGACAACGGAGGACCAGGGCAACAGCGACTATCAGCGGATGTTGGGCCGTTTCATGCAGGCCGCCAGCCGAGTCGGCCAGGCATCGAGTTTCCTCCGCCCAGAGATCCTCGCCATCCCCGAGGACAAGATGGATGAGTTCCTGCAATCGCCGGCGCTGGCTCCGTACAAGATCCTGCTGGAACGGATCCTCCGCTTCAAGCCGCACACCCTGGGCGATAAGGAAGAGAAGCTTCTGGCGATGCAGGCCGAAATGGCGGCGGGGCCGACGCAGATCTTCCGCCAACTGAACGACACCGACATGAAATTCGGCACGGTGCAGGACGAGAAGGGCCGGACGATCGAGCTGAGCCACGGAACGCTCAGCACGCTGCTGAACTCGCCGTCGCGGGAGGTCCGCGCGACGGCCTTTAACACCTTCTACCAAGAGTACACGGACCACGCGCACACGCTGGCGGCTACGCTGAGCGCCGTGGTGCAGAAGGACATCTATTACGCCCGGGCCAGGAACTTCGCCTCGGCCCGCGAGGCGGCGCTGTTCCCCGACAACGTCCCCGTGACGGTATACGACAACCTGATCGCGTCGGTCCACCGCCAGTTTCCCGCCCTCTACCACTACTTCGACGTCCGGCGGCGGAAAATGGGGCTCCCGGACATCCACTTCTACGACACCTACGTGCCGATCCTGGCCGAATTGCAGACCCGGCACACCTGGGACCAGGCGGTGAAAAAGATCGTCACGGCCCTGGAGCCGCTGGGCAGCGAGTATTGCGGGATCCTCGAGCGCGGGCTGTCGGGCCGGTGGTGCGACCGCTACGAGAACCGCGGCAAGCAGAGCGGCGCCTTCTCCTCCGGCTGTTTCGACAGCGACCCGGTGATTTTGATGAACTACCAGCCCAACGTCCTGGAGCACGTCTTCATCCTGGCCCACGAGGGCGGCCATTCGATGCACAGCTACTTCTCGAAGAAGAACCAGCCCTTTGCCTATCATCAATACACGCTCTTCGTGGCCGAGGTGGCCAGCACCTTTAACGAAACGCTGCTGAACAAGTACCTGTTGGCCCACGCCGCGGACGACCAGGAGCGGGCATTCCTGCTGAACCGGAGGATCGACTCGATGCGGCAGACGATCTTCCGCCAGACGATGTTCGCCGAGTTCGAGAAGCTGGCCCACGCCTCGGCCGAGGCCGGCGAGCCGCTTACCCTGGACCGGATCAAGGAGCTGTACCACGGGCTGCTGGCCCAATACTTCGGCCCCGATTTTACGTTGGATCCCGGCCTGGACCTCGAAGGTCTGCGGATCCCGCACTTCTACCGCAATTTTTACGTGTACAAGTACGCCACGGGCTTGTCGGCAGCGATGGCCCTGGTTGAGCGGGTGACCCAAGGCGGCAAGCAGGAGCTGGCCGACTACCTGAACTTCCTCAAGGGCGGCGGTTCGAAATTCCCGCTGGACCTGCTGCGGGACGCCGGCGTGGACATGGAACAGCCGCAGGGCGTGGACAACGCCCTGGCCCAGTTCGGGCCGATGGTCAAGGAATTGGACTCGCTGATTTGAAACCGATCAATCGCTCTCCTCGGCAGGCTCAACGATCATGCGGTTGCGATAGGTTCCCGCGACGTGGCCTACGCTGTCATAGCCCCGGCCGACCGAGGTGGCGGCCAGGGTGATGAAGACCATGCCCTCGCCGACGTCGTCGCCGTCCAGGCAGAATTCGATGGAGTTTTCCGGCAGTCCCCAGCCGGCGGTGGGCGAAAGTTGCCGGCTGGCTTGCTTGGCCCAGTCGCGCAGCGTCACGTGGAATTGCGGTTTGCCTGCGACGAATATGGTCATACGCAATGGCTCGTCGTCTTTAAGAACCCCTTCCGCCAAGGTCTTGAAGGGGCCTTTTTCGCCGCTTTGGGCCTCGACGACGCGGAAAGCATTCCGGGCGTCAAGGTAAGCCAGACGGATCGGCCTGCCGAAAGGGTAGTCGAACGGGCGCAGCGCGATCGGTTGGGGACAGGGGGAAAAGGACAAGGCCAACTCCCCGTCGCCCCGAAGGCGGAGTTCCGCAAAGGTGTTCAGATGCGAGTAAACCGGCTGCGGAAGCTCTGAGATCGCTTCGAGGAGGAGCCTGCCCTGGGAATCCGGCGCATGGACCCGAAGACGCGACCGGCCGTCGTCCCGATAGTCGAAAACCACCGACTCCGCGGAACGCTTCAGGTTGACCAGCGATCGCACCAGACCACGGCGTTGTGCCGAGGGGGCGAACAAGGTCCAGAAGCGGTCGGGCGACCGGCTCTCGAAGGTCAGCAGGGAAGAAAGCTCCAACCGGGTTCCCTGCCTGTGGATGGTTATGTTTCCCGAGTCCGGGCAAGCGAGGACGCCGTCGGCCAGGCGGAGGGGTTCCTTACTCGGCGCCGAATCGGATTCGGAAAACACCGTCGGCCGGCCGCACGGTTTTGTGGCGGGATCGGCCCCGCGCTGGGACCAGGGAATAAACGTTCCAACGCCGACGCCCAGACTAATGCAGAGGATTTTCAACGGTACGGAAAGAGATCGGCTTTTTATATTCCGGAATGAAACAATCGCCAGGGAGACGCCGAAGAGCGAACACGACGCGGAGAAAAACAGGAGTTTTCCGGACATGCTCTCGGGAAAGAGATACTTCCCCGTCATTGCAGCGGCGATGGGAACGGTCCCCAAGGCCAGAACCAAACATTTCAACAGTGCATTTTGTCCGCGAACGACGGCGGCGAGGCCGATCGTGAAGACCACGGCGGCGACGGGCGGAAGAACGCTGTTTACCCAAAACCGGGAATGGGAGGCTGGGAAGCCCTCCGGCATCAAATACCACCACCCCAGCGCTCCCAAGACGGCGCCGGCGAAACAACACGCCAAGAAACCCTTAACCAATGTTGGCTTCATGTCTGTCCTCAGACGCCAATCCTAACGCGAACAAGATGTACCGGCAAGCCGGCGGATGCGGCCGTTCAACGCAGAGAGGAAGGCAAGAAGACGGGAACCAGGAACAGGGGATTGGATATCGAATAGGGAATCGCTATACTTTATTCCATTCGCTTTCTTTTTATTTCTTGCACCGATCTTCGTTCATTATTGATTCGGTTATCTCCCATGCCCACAAACGATAATCCCGGTTCTTTTCCACATGTCGTTGATGAACCGATCAATCCTTACGAATCGCCCCGAGCCGAGTTGGCCAAGCCAATCGATCCAAGGGCTGCGAAGATTGCGGAAATGATTTTACGCAAGCTTCAGGAGATCAACCGTCCGCGGCAGGAATATTGCATCGTTGACGGGAGGGATAATCGGTATGTGAGCCAAAGATTCTATGAAAGGGTTCAGGCGGAATTCGAGCGGCTGGGTTTTACTTTTCTCGGGGACGTTGAAATTGAGTCTTTGAAGAACATGACGCCTAATATGAGGACTTTTCTGCGCATCATGACCGATCGGAACCGAACCACCGCGGCGGCTTTCTATCACGTTGCGCCGAATATATTCTTCCAGATTCTCATGGTCCTCTTTCGTTTTCCCAGAAAGTTAATCGAACTGGAATCCTATACGGACGGCGGCTGCACGTATTCGACGACGAAGGCGCCGCGAAAAATGATACTACCCCATCCCGACATCTTCGTCGCAGATCACGTTTCGCCGAAAATGAGCGTTTCTGAGATGTACGAACGGCATTTGAACACTCTGTCAAAACGCGCCCGGAATGACATACTCCAACGGATCCAAGGAATTCGCGATGTGATCGATTTCCAAAACCTTCAACATCAAGCGACCTACGACCATTTGAAAAAAATCGGCTGGGTGACCAAGGAATATCTGCTTCATCAGAAGGTTCCGAAACACCTGATTGACGACGTTTATGACGAAATTCAGCGATTAGCACGGGAATCGCCGCCCTCGGATGATAACCGCCCGACCACGGAGAATAATTCCTAATGGCCGAACCGCTCCCTGCCGCCGTTTCGCTCCCCTTTCCCCAGATCCTCCCGCTGCGCCAGCGCAGCGACGTCATCCGCCGCGTGGTGAAGCAGCGGCTGGAGACGGTGCTGCCCACCGCGATGCGGGAAAACGGATTCGACATGTGGCTCATCCTCTGCCAGGAGGACGATTGGGATCCGATTCACGATACGTTCTGCCCGATGGATCCCTGGCGGCCGATTTTACAGATGCTCGTTTTCTTTGACGGCGGGCCGGAAAAGGGAATCGAAGGAATCAATATTTCGATGACCAACATGCAGGGGCTTTTCGACTCGCCGTGGCAGGGGAAGGATCATTCCGAGCAATGGGCCTTGCTGCGGAAGATCGTCGAAGAGCGGGATCCAAAGCGGATCGGAATTAACATTGGGAATGTGCAGTGGGCGGCCGGGGGGCTGACGCACAATCTCTACCGGCAGTTGGTCGAGACGCTACCGGAAAAATACGTGAGGCGTCTGGAATCGGCCGAGCCGATGGCCGTCCACTGGGCGAGCACGCTGACGGCCGACGAGATTGAACTCTACCAGCACGTGGCCGACGTGGCCAAGGGGATCATTGCCGAGTGCTACAGCCGGAAAGCAATTACGCCGGGGGTGACGACGATCGAGGACCTGGTCTGGTACTATTGGCAACGGGTCAAGGATTTGGGCCTGGACCTGTCCTTCCGGCCGTTTTTTTTCCGCTGCCGCAGCGACGCGGACGAAGCCCGATTCGGCCCCGACGATTTGGCGATCCGCCAGGGCGACTTCGTCCGTTGCGACGTGGGGATCAAGTACCTGCGGCTCTGTTCCGACCACCAGCAATGGGCCTATTTGCTCCGGCCCGGCGAGACCGACGCCCCGGATTTCGCCTATCAACTCCTCGGCGAGGCCCGGCGGCTGCAAGACATTTTCATGGACGAATTCCGCGCCGGATTGACCGGCAACGAGCTGCTGACGAACATTCTTGGTAGGGCGCGGCGCGAGGGAGTGCCCGAGCCGAAGGTCTATTCACACAGCCTGGGGTTGTTCCTTCACCAGCCCGGCCCGTTGATCGGCCTGCCCTGGGAGCAAGAGCGCTGCGCGGGCCGGGGCGACGTGAAGCTTCGCGAGAACAACGCCTTCACGATGGAGCTGTCGGTTGGTAAAATCGTACCCGAGTGGAGCGAGAAAGAGTTCCGCTTGGGGTTAGAAGAGGACGTCGTCTTCACCGACGGCCGCTGCCGGTTGATCCACGGGCGGCAGACGCGGTTTCATTTGATATAAAACCAACAGCATAAAGCCGCGACCGTTGGTCGCGTTTCGGATTGCGACCAACGGTCGCGGCTTTATGGGAGATGTTTTCGAGATTATTTATGAGCGAAGCACCCTCTGGATCCACTGCCGTCAATTCCCCGCCGCCGAAGCACCGGTTTGGCCGCACGTTTTGGATCCTCAACTCGATCGAGATGTTCGAGCGGCTGGCTTACAATACCTTTCGAGTGGTCGCTCCGCTGTACATCATGCAGGCCGACGACGTGGGCGGCCTGCACCTGACGGCCTGGGACAAGGGCGTGATCTATGCCTGCTGGGCCGTCTTTCAGTCGCTCCTGCCGGTGTTCACCGGCGGACTTGCCGACCGCTTCGGGTACAAGCGGACCCTGGTCTGCGCCATCAGCGCGATGATGTCGGGCTATCTCGTCATGGGCCTGGTGCGCGGGGTGCCGGGAATCAGCAACTATTTGTCTTTTGTCATTGGCCTGATGCTCATGGCCACGGGGACGGCCTTTTTCAAGCCCGGCCTGTGGGGCTCGCTGGCGCACCAGATGACCGAGGAGACGGCCTCGCTCGGCTGGGGCATTTTCTACTGGGTGGTCAACATCGGTTCGTTCATCGGACCGTTTGCCTCGTCGATTCTGTTGAATACGAGCAAGTACCTGCCGGGCATTTTCTACGGAGCGCCCCATTCGCCCGAGGCCTGGCGGAACCTGTTTTTAGCCTGCGCCTTCTTCACGTTCCTGAACCTGCTGTTGCTGCTGACGTTCCGCGACGTCCCTTCCGGCGCGTCGAAGACGGAATCCCTCTTCCACGTGCTCAAGCGGACCGTGGTGAACGTCGTCGAGCCGCGGCTGCTCTGCTGGCTGGCCATCATGTCCTGCTTCTGGCTGATGATGTACCAGCTTTGGGACTTGCAGCCGAACTTCATCGCCGATTGGGTAGACAGCGGCGGCATGGCCCGGAGCCTCCAGTGGCTGCCCGAGGGACTCCGCAAAGTGTTTGTGGAAGAGACCGCGCGCGGCCCCCAGGTGCCGCAGCAGTTGCTGGTCAGCTTCAACTCGCTGTTTATCCTGCTGGGCGTGGTGGGGATGTCGTGGCTCACGCGCCACATGCGTACCCTTTCCTCCATGCTGCTGGGCATGATCGTGGCGACCACGGGCGTGCTGCTGGCCGGGTGGACGCAAAGCGCCTGGGTGCTGGTCTCGGGGATCCTCTTCTTCTCGCTCGGCGAGATGATGGTCGGACCGAAGATCAACCAATACCTGACGCTGATCGCCCCGCCCGGGAAAAAGGGGCTTTATTTAGGCTACGCCAACGTTCCCGCCGGGTTGGGCATCTTTTTCGGATCGCAAATCGCCGGATTCGTTTATGGGCGCTACGGCGAGAAGGCCACGTTGGCGCTCCGCTACCTGGCCGAGAAGACGTCCTGGGGACTGGCCAAGCACTGGAACGGCGACTTCTCGACGTTGGAGAGAACCCTCGGAATCAAACGACCCCAGGCCATGGACAAATTGCAGGAGATCACCGGCATGGATCCCCACGCCGCCACGCGGTTGCTGTGGGACGCCTACTCGCCCCACTACGTTTGGATCCCCTTCGCCCTAATCGGCGTCGCGGCGGCCCTCGCCCTGTGGTTCTTCGGCCAACGGGCCAAACGCTGGAGCGATATGAACGCCTAGAAAGAAAAAGGGGACATTCTACTTTTTTTAAAAAGCAGAATGTCCCCTTTTTTCCGTGCGTCATTTTTCATAATTTTTGACCATGCTCTGAATTTCCGCCTCGGCGGCCAGGCCCTTGTTTCTCAGCACGCTGATGATGGCCGTGAAGTACATTTTCATTTCGTCGAGGTCTTCCTCCAACCGTTGCAGTTTTTCCTCCTGTTTTTCATCCAGTCTTTTCGTGCTCAGGATTGCATCCTTCATCGCCTGGATATCGTTTTCGCAGTCTTGAATGTCCAAGCGGTTCCCGATGTCGCCGAGCAGAAACGTCCTTCCCCAACCCATGAGTTTCTCCTTCCAATTGTCAAGGGTTATGAAATCAGGGCTTTCAAGTCTTTGCCGAAAGGGATCACACGATCTCTTGAAATATCTTATCCGGATTTCTTCCGACCTTCCAGTAACCGGATATTTCCAAGGGAGCGGCGCCGTTACTGCAATCGATGGAGATGCTTCTCCGACCGCCACTGGTTGACGAGTTGAAACGCCCGCGGCTCTCGATGAAAAAACTTGACGAGTTGCGACGCCGTGCAGCCAAGTTGTTCCGCGGCAGCCTTCACATCAGCGGAAGAAGCCGAAAGGCGGTCGAGCGCCTCGGCCAGCAGCGTGGGAAAATCGTCATGGCCGGGATTGACGGCGATCCGGCCGGCCCGCAGCCGCGATTGCCAGAGCTTGCTCGGCGGGGCGTTTTCCGTCACGGGTTGTCGGACCGCCAGCGCAAGGTTTACCCGGAGCCGGAAGATCGCCCGGGCCTTGTTTTCCGCCTGGCTGCGCAGCTCGGCGGCCTCGGCCGTTACGCCCGTGGGCTGGTGTCGGAGTTGCACGGCCGTTTCGACCTTGTTCCGATGCTGCCCCCCCGGGCCGGAACGCCGCAGATGCTTTTCAAGGCACTCCGCAAGAAGTTTTCCGGTCGCCAGGGCCGCAGGATGTAAGGGGGGGACAGTAGCCATGATGTCAACCATAATGTTTGGCGACATCCTTGGACATGCAAATTCTCATGCGTTCCCCTCATTGGATGGGGGCACGAAAGGATATAATTGCATATTATTGACAAAATACCCCTCCCGATGCCGGTTTTTCCAGAAGCATACTCCTTGAAGAGATCAGATCGACTGGCATACTAAACAAGTTTGGATTTTCCGAAGGGAGTAAAACGTACTCTTTTTGTAGGAGGCGGCTCCTGCCGCTGGTGATGGCGGAGAGCAACCGCAATCGGCGGCAGGAGCCGCCTCCTACAAGAGATAGATTCCCATCACCTTTCGAGCAGGAATGATTTCGCCATGTTTGCTGAATTCCACCAGACCGCAAAGAAGATTTTCGACGCCGCTGAAAAGGAAAACCGGTTGATCCGGAATCCGGACAACGAGCAGCTCCGCACGTTGGCGATGCAGGAGCCGGAAGTCCGTGTGACCAAGTACGACAACCTGGTCACGGTTTCGGAGCCGATGTCGCGGGCGGCGGCGATGACGAAGAACAACGTCGATACGCCCTTCGGCGATCCGGAAAAGCAACTCCTCCAGGAGGCGGAGAAACACCTGGCCCGGGAAGAGTTGGTAAGCATCGACGTGCAGGTGGGCGATGGGACCGAGGGGATTACCGCGCGGCTGATCGTGCCGAAGCAGTTTTCCCATCTTCCGTACGCCGGGGCGAAACTGTTTGCGCCCACGACGGCCAACGATCCCACGTATCAAGTGGTGATGTTCTTCGATGAGGAGTACGAGAAGAATAAATCCAAATCCCTGCCGCAAAAGGCGATCACCATCCGCACGAGCCACTCGCCCGAGGGCCGGATGGTCAAGGTCGTCCGCAACAGCAACTACTTCGGCGAATGGAAGAAGGGCGTCTTTGCCGGAGAAGATTGGCGCGTCAAGCAGAAGGGCAACGCGCTGTTCCTCCACGCCGGCTGCCGCAAGGACACCCTCGAATCGTCCCACGGCGAGTACGTCACCAACCTTTCGCTGTTCGTGGCCTTAAGCGCCAACGGCAAGACCAGCACGACCTGCAAGGTGCTGGCCCGAAAGGGCCAGGAGCGCTCGTGGCTGATCCAGGACGACGGGGGCACGCTCTGCCGCGACGGCAGCTTCCGCGGGTTCGAGCCGGGCGGGCTGTTCATCAAGACCGACGCCGTCAATCCGGGCGAGCAGATCGAGGCCTACTACGCCTGCCTGAAGCGGAACACCTTCCTGGAGAACGTCTGGATGGAGCCGGACGGTACCTTTGATTTCTACAACATGGAGATGACCAGCAACGGCCGGGCGGTGGTCGAGCGGCGGGACTTCATGCACGCCAGCAACGAGATCAACGCCGAGCGGATCGACAACCTCTTTATCATCACCCGGGGCGGCATCATCCCCGCCATCGCCAAGCTGACGCACGAGCAGGCGGCCGCCTTCATGGTCCTCGGACAGTCGATGGAGTCCTCGGCCGGCGATCCGACCCAGGCGGGCAAGATCAAGAACGAATTCTTCTACGATCCCTTCCTGGCCGGCGACCGCGCCGAGCACGCCAATTTGTTCTACGACCTGCTGAAGAGCAATTCGCACATCAACTGCTTCCTGTTGAACACCGGCTGGGTGGGCGAAGGCGACCGGTACCGCGACATCATGCTGGCCGACACGATGGGCATCCTCGACTCGGTGCTCCGCGGCGGCCTGGAGGACTGGACGATGTCCGAGGGCACGGGCCTGCCCGTCCCCCGGTCCGTCCGCCTGGTCGATTCGATCCTCATGCACCCCGCCAAGCTTTACCAGCACGCCGAGTTCGAGCGGAAACAAAAGACGCTGGACCAAGAACGCGCCGAGTTCATCGACCGCTACCCCGGCCTGCACAAAAAGATCAAGGCGGTGTTCCAGAAATAGTGCATCCGCCAAGGTCCCCGCTCCCGCCGGGAGAGGGTGAGGGTAGGGGGAGGATAGGATTGGCCTTAATCCTTGCCGATTATGCCCATTTTTCGTTTGACTTTTTCAATTTGTGCTCCATAATGGTTCCATAGTGGAACCATTATGGAGTTTATCTATGGCTACAGTAACTGTAAAAAATATACCCGATGAGATTTATGAACGGCTCAAGCAATCAGCCAAAGCGAGCCATCGAAGCATCAACGGGGAGATTATTGCCTGCATCGAGCGGGCGGTCCAGGAACGGCGGCGTGTGGAAGAGATTTTGGCTCATGCCCGCAAATCGCGAGAATTAACGAAATCACATCCGTTAACGGACGAGGAATTGAACCGTGCGAAAAATATAGGGCGATTATGATCGTTGCGGATACGAACGTCATCGCGTACCTTTATCTCGCCGGCGATCATTCCGTTCAGGCGGCGCATGCGTTTCTTAAAGATCCTTACTGGGCGGCTCCGCTGCTTTGGCGAAGCGAGCTGCGCAATGTTTTGGTTCTCTACTTGCGGAATAATCGCATTGAGCGTGACGATGCGCAATGGATCATAGACGACGCATTGCGCATGATGCACGGCAGAGAACATGAGGTTGATTCGCATCAAGTCCTCCATTTGGCGGTTCAAAGCGTTTGTACGGCGTACGATTGCGAATTCGTGGCGTTGGCGCAGGACCTGGAGGTACCCCTGGTCACCACGGACCGACAGATTCTCGACCAATTTCCGGATACCGCCGTATCGCTTGAACAATTCGTGGTTGGCGAATAAATGACCTTCACATCCCGCGACCACTGGTCGCGGCTTTCCAATGTTTTTCTTGCGACACGGCATCGTTCAATTGTCAATTTGCATTTTGCAATTTGCAATTTACAATCTCTTCACTCTCGCCGCCGCTGAAGAGACGAAAAAGGTGGTGATCCCCTTCGATTTCGTCTCGAAGTGGGACGACGGCCGGTACGGGGGGATGGTCGGGGAGATGATCTGGAAGAAGCTGGAGCGGGAGGGCGGGTTTCTGTTGCCGGAGACGATGCAGGACGTGCGGGACGTTTGCGGGCGGCTCCATTTCCGGCCGACGCCCGAGACGCCGCTAACGAAGATGAAGAAGATCGTCACCAAGGATTTCGACGCCCAGATCGGCATCTGGGGGAGCGTCGAGCGGGTGGGCGGCACGGACGGCGAAATCTACGACCTGGCGATCAAATGCGTCGATTTCTCCGCCAAGGAGCCGAAGGTTATTTATCAGGTTCAAGCGCGGACGAAATCGGTCAGCGAGATCCCGCACCTCTACGTCAAGCAGATGCTCGACGCGTTGTACGAACGGCAGCCGCTCGGCCCGCCGCCGGCCGATAAACTCGTCGAGGAAAATTGGAAGAAGAATACAAACCTCATCACCGGCGGCGATTTCCAGAGCGGGACCGGCGGCGTGCCCAAGGGCTGGGAAAAGGTCGCCGGGCAGCAGCGTGAGCCGCTGGGCAAGCTAGTCCAATGGACGGCCGATCCGGAAAAGCCCAAAAACCGGGTGATCCGCTTTACGTTCCCGAAAATCGTCGGCGACAACGAGGGCGTGATGTACTACAGCGAGTTCTTTCCCATCGAGGAGGGCGCGAAGTACCGCTTCCAATGCCGCTACCGCACCGACGGCCCGAATGTCAAGGTTTTTATTAAGTGCTACGACGCGGAACGGTCGCCCTATCAGAACGACTCCCTCTCCCTCCGGGAGAGGGCGGGGGTGAGGGCGGAAGCAGGGAAAAAAGCGGCGCGTTCAAAGTTTTTCGATAAGAACGGCCCTCACCCTAACCCTCTCCCAAAGGGAGAGGGGACTCACCGCAATGGAGTCCGCCGAGAGAGTGAATACGTTCCCGAGGAGTCGCAGCGCCGCGAGGTGTACCGGGCCCAGATGAATCTCAAGGGACTGAAGGACCAATGGAACACGCACACCCAGGACTTCACGCCCAAGCACACCAAATACACGCCCCGCTGGGGACGCGTGATGCTCTACGCCTACCTGGGCGCGGGCACGGTGGAGTTCGACGACGTGGTCGTCAAGCAGATCGTCCCCCCTTCGCCCGGCGTCCGTCAGAAGCGCCCCCGGCCTTCTTCCGCGTCGGAGGTGACGATCGAGGAGATGCGGGAAAACGATCGCCGCGGCGGAAAAGAGTAGGTTTTCCGGATTTTCCGCGCCGGGTATATCCGGCGGTTATCGAGTGTCAGGAAAGAAAGGTCGTGTACAGTAGCTAACAGCCGCCGGGAAATGCTAGCCGTCCCCCTCGGCGGCTGTTAGCCGCCGGCTATTCGACATTATTTTCCTGACCCTCTGCAACCGGCGTTTCTCGGAGAAGATTTACTTCGGCGCCAGGGTGCAGACCATGCGCCGGCCGTGGTGCACGGGGGGCGCCTCGATCTTGGAGACGTCTCCCAATTGGTCGAGGATGCCGTTGAGTATCTTGCGGCCCTCCTCGATGTGCGCCATTTCGCGGCCGCGGAAGACCACGCTGATGATGACCTTGTCCTTGTTGGTCAAGAACTCCCGGGTCTTGTTGACCTTCACGGCCAAATCGTGGCCTCCGGTCTTCGGCCGGACGCGGATCTCCTTGATCTTGACCTGATGGCTGTGGCCTTTGTGCTGACGCTTCTTCTGCTGGTACTTGTACTTGCCGAAATCCATGATCCGGCAGACAGGGGGGCGGTCGTTGGGGGCGACTTCCACCAGGTCGAGTTGAGCGGAGCGGGCCGTTTCCATCGCTTTTTCCAGGGGCAAAATGCCCAACTGGCTCCCGTCCGCGCCGATCACACGCACCGGACTGATCCGAATTTGCTCGTTAATGCGCTGTTTGGCGTCTCCTGGCGTCGGCTTCCATTGAGCCATAAACTTGGCACCTCAGGGTTATGGGATAGGAAAACTCGCGAAAAGGAATGTGGAAAAAAACGCTTACTTGGCCACGTGACGGATGGTCTTATTTTGTATCTCGGCTTGCAGCTTGTCCACCGCCTCTTCGAGGGGCATGGCGCCGAGGTCGCCCGCCAGCCGGTCGCGGACGGCCACCTTGCCCTCGGCCGCCTCGCGGGCGCCGAGGACGAACATGTAGGGGATCAGTTCCAACTGGGCGTCGCGGATCTTGGCGCCGATCTTCTCGGCCCGGTAGTCGCCCGAGACCCGCAGGCCGGCCGCCGCCAGCCGCCGCTGCACCTCCCGGCCGTAGTCTTCTGCCTTCTGGCTGACGACCATCACGCGGACCTGCTCCGGGGCGAGCCACAGCGGGAAGGCCCCGGCAAAATGTTCGATCAGCACGCCCGTAAACCGCTCGAACGACCCGAACGGCGCCCGGTGGATCATCACCGGCTGGTGCGGGGCGTTGTCCGGTCCGATGTACTCCAGGCCGAACCGCTGGGGACTGGGCAGATTGTAGTCCAACTGCACGGTGCCCAACTGCCACTCGCGGCCGATGCAGTCGGTCACGACGAAATCGGCCTTCGGCCCGTAGAAGGCCGCCTCGCC
Source organism: Pirellulales bacterium (assembly GCA_016936015.1). GTDB lineage: Bacteria > Planctomycetota > Planctomycetia > Pirellulales > Thermoguttaceae > JAFGPV01. The sequence goes on along the minus strand of JAFGPV010000033.1, from coordinate 2,135 downwards.
CCGCTCGATCTTCAGCTGCGGCAAGTCCATCGTGCTGCACACGCCGATCAACGCCGCCTCGGCCTTCTCCCAAACGGCCGGGTCGCCGACGTACTTCGTCTCCTGCGGATCGCGCAGGCCGAGGCGCACCCGGTATTCGTCCAGCCCGAGCGTTTTCAGCACGTGCTGCGTCATCTCGATGCAGCCGCGGAACTCGTCGGCCACCTGCTCTTCGGTGCAGAAAATGTGGGCGTCGTCCTGGGTGAAACCCCGCACCCGGGTCATGCCGGTCAGCTCGCCCGACTGCTCGAAGCGGTGCACCGTGCCGAACTCCGCCAGCCGCAACGGCAGGTCGCGGTAGCTGCGGGGCTGCGATTGGTAGATCGTAATGTGGTGCGGGCAGTTCATCGGCCGCAGCAGGTAGCGCTCGCCGTCGGCCATCTCGATCGGCGGGAACTGCACGTCCTTGTAATAAGGATAATGCCCCGAGGTCTCGTACAAGTGCACATTGCCGATCACCGGGGTATAGACGGGTTGATATCCCCGCTTGATTAATTCGTTGTAGAGGAAGTTCTCCAGTTCGCGGCGGACGACGGCCCCCTTGGGCAGCCAGAAGACCAGGCCCGAGCCGACCGCCGGGTCGATCAGGAACAACTGCAACTGCCGGCCCAGCAGCCGATGGTCGCGGCGCTTGGCCTCTTCGAGTTGCTTGAGATGTTTTTCCAGGTCGTCCTTGCTGAAGAAGGCCGTGCCGTAAAGCCGTTGGAGCTGTTGCTTGGTGGCGTCGCCCTTCCAGTAGGCCCCGGCCACCGAGAGGAGTTTGAAGGCCCCGATCAGGCCAGAGCGGGGCACGTGCGGTCCGCGGCAGAGGTCGATAAACTCGCCCTGCCGGTAGAACGAGACCTGCCGCTGGTCTTTCAGCCCGTCCTCCAGATGCTCGACCTTCAGCCGTTGCCGAAGCTCTCCAAAAAACTGGACCGCCTCGGCGTGGTCCATCTCGACCCGCTCGAACGCCTCGTCCTCCTTGACGATCCGGGCCATCTCGGCCTCGATCTTCGGAAAATCTTCCTCGGAAATGGGGTGTTCGAGGTCGAAATCGTAATAGTAGCCGTTCTCGATGGTGGGGCCGAACGCCAGTTGCACGTCGGGAAACAGCCGCATGACCGCCCGGGCCATCACGTGGGCGCACGAATGGCGCATGACGTCCAGGGCCTCGGGGTCCTTGGCGGTCAGAATCCGCAGCCGCACGTCGCCATCTTCGGGCAGCGGCTGATCGGCGCCGAGAATCTGGTCATCCACCTGGGCCGCCACCGTGGCCTGGGCCAATCGAGGCCCAATCTCGGCGGCGATTTCCAACGGCCGCACGCGTTGCGAATACTCTTTGATACTTCCGTCGGGCAGGTGGACTTTCAGCATACGCTCCAGTGATGAGGTCGAGGAACAAAATTTCCTCTCCCTCCGGGAGAGGTCCAGGGGGAGAGCTGAGCTACAGCAGCACCCCCCCATTTCAGGGTAATCCATCAAACCATATCGAATCAAATCCGATTGGATTAACTATAACTTCTAAAGTATAGACCAGCCTGGAATTGTTGCAAGAGCGAGTTTTGCAACATTCTATTCTTGTTCTCGGTCTATAGAACCCCAATAATAGGGTTGATGATCTGCCCCCGATGCCGCGTCCCCCTGAATCGCGTGAAGTCCAGACAGGGGATATCCTATCGCTGCCCGAAATGCGAAGGCCGGGCGGTAAGCGTCACGGTGCTCCGCCGGGTGGGGGCGAAGTCTTCAGTTCGGGAACTGTGGCGTCAGGCACATTCCGGCGGCGGCGTAAGCGGCGCGGACTGCCCCGTCTGTAACCGCTCGATGACCGAAGTGCCGTTGTACGACACGGTTCTGCCGCTGCGGCTCGACGTCTGCACCCGCTGCGGGTTCGTCTGGTTTGATACTGAAGAACTGAAGCAATTCCCTTCGGCCGCCGCGGAGAAGGCCCAACCGCTGCCGGAGAAGGTCCGGGAAATGATCGCCGTGCAGGACCTCCGCCGGGCGGAGGCGGAAGCCGAACGGGCTGCCTACGACCATCGAGGCCCGGATCAATTCTGGCATGTAATTCCCGCCCTGTTCGGCCTGCCGGTCGAGGAAAAGGCCCCCGTCCTGGC
>JAFGPV010000185.1 GCA_016936015.1 Pirellulales bacterium | reverse complement strand
CTTGACTTGCTTGCGCGATTTTCCCATGCCCTCACCCCCGACCCCTCTCCCAAAGGGAGAGGGGACAAATTTGCAAAAGTCCAGTTATTATTGATGTCAGGTACGGGGTACCTGACCTACGACTACAACTGACCTACCACTAGCGCCCAACAAGGACCGCACCGTGAAGCTACAATTTCTGGGTGGGGCGGGACAAGTCACAGGCTCGCAATACTATCTCGAGGCCGACGGCGCGCGTGTGATCGTCGATTGCGGAATGCACCAGGAGCGGGAACACCTGGCCCGAAACTGGGACAAAAGCCCCCTGCCGCTCCGCGACATCGACGCCCTGCTGCTGACCCACGCCCACGTGGACCACTGCGGCTTGGCGCCGAAGCTGGTGGCCGAGGGCTTTCGCGGTCCGATCATAACCACCTCGGCCTCGGCCGACCTGATCGAATTGGTGCTCCGCGATTCGGCCGAGATACAGGCCGAAGACGCGGCTTTCAAGCAGAAGCGTCACCGCAAGGAAGGGCGTCGGGAAAAACATCCGGTCAAGCCGCTGTTCACGATGCGCGACGTGGAACGGACCCTGCCGCTGGTGCAAGAAGCGAAGTACGAGCAGCCCACCCGGATCAACGACAAGGTCCACGCCGTCTTTCACGACGCCGGACACATCCTCGGCTCGGCGATGGTCGAGTTGCGCGTGACCGATCACTCCGCCCCGCGGAGAATGATCTTCACCGGCGACCTGGGCCAGTGGGGCCGGCCGATCGTCCGCGACCCGACCGTGCTGACCGAGGCCGACTACATCGTCATCGAATCGACCTACGGCGACCGGCTGCACGAAAACCACGATTCCGTCGAATCGCAACTCGAGCAGATCGTGCTGGAAGCGGTGGCCGAAGAAGGCAAGGTAATCACGCCGATCTTCGCCATCGAGCGGGCGCAGGAATTGATCTACCACCTGAACCGGCTGCTGCACGCCGGACGCATCCCGGAATTGCCGGTCTTTCTGGACAGCCCGATGGCGGCCGACGCGAACGAAATATTCTGCCGCCACCGGGAGTGTTTCGACACCGCGGCGAAAGAGATCATCGCCAACGGCGGGTCGCTGCTGCGGTTCCCCTCGCTGCACGTTTGCCGCACGGTCAAGGAGTCGATGGCGATCAACTCGTTGAAGGGGCCGGCGGTGGTGATGGCGACCTCGGGCATGTGCACCGCGGGGCGGATCAAGCATCACCTTTCGCACCAGATAGGCAATCCCGCCTGCACGGTGCTCTTCGTCGGCTATCAGTCGCGGGGAACGTTGGGCCGGCAGATACTCGACGGCAACCAACAGGTCCGCATCCACGGCGTCATGCGCAACGTCCGCGCCCGGATTCGGCAGATACAAGGCATTTCGGGCCACGCCGACCGGGAGGGATTGTTGAAGTGGCTGGGGCATTTTCAACGTCCGCCGCGGCGGCTGTTCGTCACCCACGGCGAGCCGGAGGCCTCCCGCGCGCTGGCCGAGGCGGTCCGCCAGCGCTTCGGCTGGGACGTCCACGTGCCGGAACATCGGGAGACGGTGCGGTTGGACAACGGCGAATCTTGAGTACAATTCCGACATGGAGCCGATCTATCTCGACCACAATGCCGCCACGCCGATCCGGCCGGAAGCGGTGGAGGCCATGGACCGTTGTTATGCCGAATGTCAAGCAAACCCGGCCAGCCGCCATCGCCCCGGACAGTCGGCAAGGAAGATCCTGGAACAAGCGCGGACGAAAATCGCCGCGATCCTCGGCGCCGACCTTTCTCCGCCGCGCGGCGACCGACTGATCTTCACTGGCGGCGGCACGGAGGCCAACAACCTGGCCCTGCTCGGCATGGCAGTTCGCCCAATGGAAGAGGGGCAGCGCAATAACTCCCCTCGCCTTTCGAGAGAAGGCATGCGCGGCAACTCCCCTCGCCCGCTTGCGGGAGAGGAACATCGCAATAACTCCCCTCGCCCGCTTGCGGGAGAGGGGCAGGGGGTGAGGGTGGTTGCCCCCGGCCGGATCATCATCTCGGCCGGTGAACATCAGAGCGTGATCGGCCCGGCCGAGCGCTTGTTGGAGCAAGGATGGCGAATGGACGCATTGGGACTTACTCCCCAGGGCGTCGTCCGCGCGGAACGGCTTTCACCTCTGCTAGGCGACGACACCAGATTGGTCAGTGTTCTGCTGGCCAATCACGAGACGGGCGTAATCCAGCCGATCGAACGGTTGGCGGCCGTCTGCAACGAAGCCGGCGTGCCGTTGCACACCGACGCCGTCCAGGCGGCGGGAAAAGTGCCGGTTGATTTCCGATCGCTCGGCGCGGCTGCCATGACCGTTTCCGCCCACAAGTTCCAAGGTCCGCCGGGCATTGGGGCATTGATCCTGCGGCGGGACGTAAAAATCTCGCCGATCCTCTTCGGCGGAGGCCATCAATCCGGCCTCCGACCCGGGACCGAGCCGGTCGCCCTGGCCGTCGGCATGGCCGCCGCGCTGGATCTTTGGCACAACGAACGGAAAGAATATGCCAAGCGTTTGACCGAAGTACGCGATCGTTTCGAGACCCGGCTGCGGGCCGCATTGCCGGGTGTCGTCGTTCACGGCGCCGGGGCGAAGCGGCTGCCGCAGACCAGCGGCGTGGCCTTCCCCGGCATCGACGGCGAGACGCTGCTGGGGGCGTTGGACTCGGCGGGCGTGGCCTGTTCCGTCGGCGCGGCCTGTTCGAGCGATTCGGCCGAGCTTTCGCCCATGCTCCGCGCCATGGACCTGCCGAAGGGGCTTATCGCCTCTTCGCTCCGCTTCAGTTTCGGCGCGACGAACACCGCGGCGGAGATCGACGAGGCGGTCCGGCGGATCGCGGAGGCGTGTCGCCGATTGAATGGCTGAAATGACTGGATCGACTTATCGACGCCAACTCTGCAAGTATGGAATTATAAAAGAGGAAACATGAGAATAAAAGTCGATAAAGAGAACAACGCTTTATACTTTCGTCTCGATGAGAACCGGATCGTCGAATCCGAAGAAGTCCGCCCCGGCGCGATACTCGACTATGACGAAAACGATCAAGTTGTGGGCGTGGAGTTTTTGGGAATCTCCGCCCGCACAGCCGCCGAAGAATTGTCGAGTATGCAGTTTCAGACGATTTGACCAGTAGGCTGGGTCGAGAACCGGAATAGTGTTTGCCGGTTTACAATCCGGCCTCCGTTGCTCGTTATTAAATCAAACGGTGCTCCAATATGAAATCCACGTTAGTTGCAGCGCTCATTTGTTTGTTGATTCCTGCTTGTCGCAATTCGTCGGTGGGAAAAATGTCGATGGTACTGATCGTGAACGGCAAGGTTGTCTCCCTATGTCCGTCGGACTCAGAGCTGGACTTTTGCAAATTTGTCCCCTCTCCCTTTGGGAGAGGGGTCGGGGGTGAGGGCATGGGAAAATCGCGCAAGCAAGTCAAGGCG
>JAFGPV010000184.1 GCA_016936015.1 Pirellulales bacterium | reverse complement strand
CCCACACCATAGCTCGGTACGACGATTGGCACCGTGGGGCTGGTGCCGGCAAAGTAATAAACATCGTTGGTGGCGGAGAACGGGGGAAGCGTATCGCCCACCCAATTGACCGCGGAATCCAAAGCTGGATTGGCATCAAGACCTTCGCCGTCCCAATTGTAATCAGCCGCCGGTGCGACGGGGCACATCAGCCCGAATATAAACAGGCTGATTACCATGAATAGAGAAAAGCATAACCGCAATTGCATGAGTCTCACCTCTAAAGTTAGTTGTTCTTAAACGGACGTTCACAAAGAAGACGCTTCTGAAAAGCACGCTAACCGGCATCCGAGCGATCGCCGGAAACGTGGATTCCGGCGTAAGGCGTGCAACAACTAACGCTACCTCCCGGTGAGTGGTTACCCATGAGTTATGGAGTTGCTGATAATATTTTGCTTCTCCTTTCAATGTATTCAAAATTGATAAAATTGAAATTGTTATATTGCGTATTAATGTTGACATTATCACTACCTGGGACTATACTCATAATGAGTGGCATGCGGCGACCGAAGAGGCGATTTGCGGCGGTAAAATCCCTATCCGGCCGTCGGCCGGCCGCAAAGACTTCGAGGGAGCGTATGGCACCACTTCGACGATTCACGGGAAGAAACGTTCTCTTGGCCTTGGGCTGGTATTACCCCGAGATGCATCTGGGAGTGGCCCGGTTTGCACGGAAGCATAACTGGCATCTGACTGCCGACTTCGACGATCCCGTTCCCAAACACTGGCGGGGCGACGGCGTCATTACCTTATTGACCGCCCGCAATAAGCTCTGGAACCAGATTCGCAAACTGCGGGTCCCGGTAGTCGATCTCACGGAAAGCCGGCCGCAAATTCAGGTCCCGCGCCTGACGATGGACAACGCCGCCATCGGGCGGATGGCGGCCGAGTATTTTCTCAATCGGGGGTATCGCCGCCTCGCCTTTTTCCACCGCTGGGATCTCGGGGTCAGCCGGCATCGGGGGCAGCACTTCAAGACCGCCGCCGAACGGGGCGGCGGCGTTTGTCATCTTATCTGCTGGCAAAAAGAACGCGGCGATCGCCCCGATTCGCGCGTGCAACGGCATCGCTGGATGATTCAGCACCTCCGCAAGTTACCCAAGCCCTTGGCCGTCTTGGCCTCGCGCGACGACGAAGCGGCGGAAGTGATGGAGGCCTGTTTTTCCATAGGGATTCTCGTGCCCCAGCAAGTCGCTATCCTGGGCGTCGACAACACGGAAACGATTTGCGATTGCCTGCGGGTGCCCCTTTCGAGCATTGACGACAATCGCGAAAAGGTCGGCTACGAAGGGGCGGCGCTGCTGGAACGGATCCTCTCCGGCGAGAAACCGCCCCAAAAGACCATTTACATTCCTCCGATCGGCATCGTCGAACGCCGCAGCACCGACAGCCTCGCCGTCGAGCACGAGGGCGTGGCCGCCGCGCTGCACTTCATCCACCAGAACGCCCATCGGCCGATCAGCATGAAGGACGTGGTCAAGGCCGTGGCCATGTCCCGCAGCGGCCTGGAAAAGGCCTTCCGCGAACACTACGTCCGTGCTCCCATGGAAGAACTCCGCCGAATTCGCCTGGAGCGGGTGAAGAAGATGCTGGTCGAGACCGACGAGAAAGTCATCGTGATCGCCCGGTCCGCCGGTTTTCCTAATCCCCATCACCTGTGCCATATCTTTCGTAAACAATTGGGCGTGACTCCCAAGCAATACCGCCGCCTTCACCAGGAGGCGTAGGGGACCGCCCGCTTCCGGCATCCCCGGTTTCCCCCTTCTCCCTGCTCCCAGCTTCCCTCTACAATACAACGATGCCGACCTCTCCGCCCACTCCCGCCCAACTGCTGGCCACGCCGGTGCAGTATCTGAAGGGCGTGGGGCCGGAACGGGCGGAACTGTTGCACAAATTAGGGCTGAAGACCGCCGCCGACGTCCTCTTCCATTTTCCCCGGGAGTATCAGGATTTCACGGACCAACGGGAGATGAATCAGCTTGAAGAGGGGAAGCTGCAAAGCGTCCGGGGCGTGATCGAGGACATTGACTTCCGCCCGACCAGCTCCGGAGGCAGCGTCTTGGGCGTGCTGGTCCGCGGCGCCGCGGGCTACCTCCGGGCGCTCTGGTTCAACCAGCCGTACCAGCGTGAGAAATTCTCGCTCGGCCAGCGAGTGCTGCTCTCCGGCAAGCCGAAATATGAGGGGCTGGTCTGGCAGATGGCCCATCCCCGGGTGGAAACCCTGGCGGAGGAAGAAGAGGAGCCGAAGACGAAAATCCTGCCCGTCTATCCGCTGACCGAAGGCGTGCAGCAGTGGCACCTGCGGAAGATCGTCCGCCAGGCGTTGGAGGGCTACGTCGACCTGCTCGACGAAGTCTTTCCCCCGGAGTATCTCGAAACCCACGACCTCTGGCCGATCCGACGCGCCTTGCCGGAGATCCACTTTCCCGCCAGTCAGGAAAATCTGGAACACGCCCGGCGGCGGTTCGTGTATCAGGAGCTTTTTCTTCTCCAGTTGGCGCTGGCCGTGAAACGCCGCCGGCAGCACGACCAGCGGCAGGCGCCCCGGCTGGAGGCCACCGCCAAGATCGACGCCCGCATCCGCCGGCTGTTCCCCTTCGAACTGACCCCGGGGCAGGAGAACGCCATCGCCGAGATCAGGGCCGACATGGCCGGTCCGCGGCCGATGAACCGGCTCCTGCAGGGCGACGTCGGCAGCGGCAAGACGATCGTGGCCGTGTACGCCCTGCTCCTGGCGGTGGCCCACGGCTACCAGGCGGTGCTGATGGCCCCCACCGAAGTCCTCGCCCGGCAACACGCCCAGACCATCGAAAAGATTTTGGCCGCCAGCCAGGTCCGCCGCGTGCAACTGATCGGCGGAATGCCTTCCGAGAAACGCGCGGCGCTCGTCAACCTCATTGCCGAGGGCCAGGCCGACGTCGTCGTCGGCACCCAGGCGATCATCCAGGAAGACGTCGCTTTCGCCAAGCTCGGGCTGGTGGTGATCGACGAGCAGCACAAGTTCGGCGTCCGGCAGCGGGCCGTGCTGAAAGGCCAAGCGGGGAGAGTCGAAGGTCGAGAGTCGAGAGTCGAGAATAAAGATCAAACTTCCAACCCTCGCCCCTCGACTCTCGACTCTCGCCCCTCGCCCCTCGCCCTTCGCCCCTCGACCTTCGACTCCATCCTCGATCCGCACTACCTGGTAATGACCGCCACGCCCATTCCCCGGACCGTGGCCCTGACGCTCTTCGGCGACCTGGACGTGAGCACCCTCCGCGATGCCCCGCCCGGCCGGCAGACGGTGCACACCTACCTGGCCGGCGACGCGCAGCGCGCCAAGTGGTGGGACTTCTTCCGTCGGAAGCTCCGCGAGGGCCGTCAGGGCTACGTCGTCACGCCGCTGGTCGAGGAGTCGGACCGGACCGCCGCGGTCAGCGTCGAGGAGACGTTCGAGGCCCTGGCCAACGGCGAACTGGCCGACTTCCGCCTGGGCCTGATCCACGGCCGGATGACCGCGGAGGAAAAAGACGCCGTGATGGAGAATTTTCGCCGCGGGGAAATCCAAGTCCTCGTCTCCACTTCGGTGGTCGAGGTCGGCGTGGACGTGCCCAACGCCACGCTGATGACCATCGAGAGCGGCCAGCGCTTCGGGCTGGCCCAGTTGCACCAGCTCCGGGGCCGGATCCATCGGGGCCGCTACCCCGGCTTCTGCTGCGTCTTCGGCGAGCCGAAAACCGAGGAGTCCCAAGAGCGTTTAAAAGCCTTCATCTCGACCACCGACGGCTTTGCGCTGGCCGAGACGGACTTCCGGCTCCGCGGCCCGGGCGAGCTGTTCGGCACCCGGCAGCACGGCCTGCCGCCGCTGCGGATCGCCGATCTGCTGCTCGACGGAGAAGTCCTGGAAGAAGCCCGGCGCGACGCCCAGGCCCTGGTCGCCGCCGATCCCGGCCTCTCCTGCCCCGAACACGCCTTGCTCCGCCGCCGGATGGCGCACCTCTACGGCCAGGTACTCGAACTGGGCGACGTGGGGTGAGGCGGCTTCTGAAAAAGAAAGACCGAAAGTTTAGCCCCGGCACTTGT
>JAFGPV010000183.1 GCA_016936015.1 Pirellulales bacterium | reverse complement strand
CGGCGCCACCACCATTACCGGCGGCACGCTGGCTCTGGAAGGCTCGGCCTCCATCGCCACCTCGTCGGGTATCGCCGTCGAGAGCGGTGCGACCTTCGATGTCTCCGGCCTGACCAGCACCTTCACCCTGGGCGACGGACAAACCCTCGCGGGCAACGGCACCGTGGTCGGCGCCGTGATTGCCGCCGCGGGCAGTTCCATCGAGCCGGGCGGAAGCATCGGCGAACTGACGATGACCGGCGACGTCACAATCGGCGGGACGTTGGAGGTGCAGTATAACGGCGCGGAAGATCCCGCTGTTGATCTTTTGACCATCGACGGCAATCTGGTCCTCGACGGCGCCACCTTCGATTTCCAGGCCCTCGGCGATCCGTTAACTGCGGAATCCTACGTGTTCGCCACGTTTACTCCCAGCGGTTTGACCGGCACGGCCACGGAGAGCAACGTTCCAGAGGGTTATGTGGTCACCTACGACAACGCAGGCGGCACCATTTCCTTGGTGCTGGTTCCCGAGCCCTCGTCCTTCATTTTACTGGGACTTGGACTCCTGGGATTTCTTGGTTTCGCCAAGGTCCGACGCCGGTAGATGCGAGATCCGTGCCGGTTTTCCGGCGCACACATGTTGCCGGCAACATGCAGATTTAGTCAGACTCCTGGAAGCCCCGGACCGGCATCCGCCGGCCGGGGCTGAAGCGGAGTATCTGTAAGTCGGGAATGTCCGAGTACACACTTTGATTTTCGGAACTCTGAAGCAGTAAAAGGAACCCGGTTGTTCTTTATGAGCAAGCACCAACGGTTAAGCCCGGGGGCATTATTTTCGGCCATTATGGGAGGATGTGTTTTTACGGCCTTCTTGGCCTCTCCGTCGCCTGTCCAGGCGGCCTACACGATCACGGAGGATTTCCAAGTAACGGTTTTGCAGTCAGGGACCGAGGGCTACGCCTACTATCGGATCCCCACCATCGTGGAGGCGGCCAACGGCGATTTGTTGGCGATTGCCGAAGGACGCAAGAATGCCCTTTCCGATGCGGGCGACATCGACCTGGTGATGAAACGCAGTACCGACGGCGGCCGGACCTGGAGCGCCCTGCAATTAGTGCAAGACGAATGGAGCAATCCCACAGGCAACGTCACGATCGGCAATCCCGCTCCGGTGGTCGATCTGACCGATCCCTTGCACCCGGGACGCATCTGGCTGCCGTTTTGCCGCAATAACAGTCAGGTCTTCGTGACCTACAGCGACAATAACGGAGCAACCTGGGCCGACCGCGTGGAAATCACCTCCGCGGTGAAAGATCCGACTTGGGGTTGGTACGCCACCGGGCCGGTGCACGGCATTCAGCTCGAAAGAGGTGAGAACGCCGGACGGTTGATCATCCCTTGCGATCACCGCATCAACTCCGATAAGTGGGGAGCGCATGTGGTCTATAGCGACGACCACGGCCAAACTTGGCAACTCGGCGCCGAGGATACCCGCTATCCGCCAAACGACTCCCTGCATCCAAACGAAAACGTCGCCGTGGAACTGGTCGACGGCCGGGTGTATTTCAACGCCCGGGAGCACAATGGTTCGGATCCCGCCACCCGGGCGGTGGCCTACAGCAGCGACGGCGGTGAGACGTATGACGCGCCCTTTTCGGCCGAACCGAACATTGTTTCGCCCGTGGTGCAGAACTCGGCGCTCCGCTTTGCGGCCATCGATGAAGGCGGCGCGGCGAACATCCTCCTGTATTCCGGACCGAAGGATGCAAACAATTTCCGCCAGAACATGACGCTCCGCCTGAGTTTCGACGAAGGGCAAACCTGGACCGACGATACTCTAATCTACGCCGGTCCGGCCGCCTATTCCGACCTCGTCAAGCTCGCCGGCCCGCACGCGGGCGTCCTCTACGAGGCGGACGACTCCGGAAGGATCAACTTCGGTTCCTATTCGGTCGTGCCCGAGCCCTCGACGATGGTCCTCCTGATTTCTGCCGTTCTGGGCATAACGCTGTTCTTTGCCGTCTCAGGCATGGCTTTTTTTCGGTTCCGAAAGCGTTCAATCCCCTAGAAAAATCAAGAGAAGCCACGGTCAGCACATCTGAAATATCTGGTAGCGAAAACATCAATAATTTTACGCAATATAACAATTTCAATTTTTTGAACTCTCTTTACAATAAAAAAATAGGAGCCGAAGCATAAGAATCCTTGTTTCCTTCACGATGTTTGCCCAATTTCCCGGTTCGGCATGTATCGTGACTCAATCCCATCTGAGAGCGTGATGCCTCGTGCGGATTAAAAACCAAGGCGAAACGTAACGAAGAACTTTTCCTGTGGGATCTTAAACGATTCCACGAGGTAAGACGGGAAGAGGCACAGCGGAGTTTTTACGTATTTGACCCTGTCTCCTTGTTTCCTTGTTTAAAACTGCTTCAACTCGGAGGTGTCTTATGAATCGCTTGCGCTATGTAGGAACAATAATACTTCAATCCGCGATGATCGGCCTGTTGACCATGGGACTGATGGTCACCACCGCACCAGCGACTGACTACACCTGGAACGGCGGCGGCGGCGACACCGATCCCGCCTTGAATTCAGCCGCCAACTGGGTAGGCGGTGTGACTCCCCCGTTCTCCGCCACCAACGATGTTTATTACTTTGCCGGCACCAGCCCCACGGTGCCAATCGTCGTACCGAGCTATGGTGTGGG
>JAFGPV010000182.1 GCA_016936015.1 Pirellulales bacterium | reverse complement strand
CTGATCCAGATCGACATGAGCGAGTACATGGAAAAGCACAACGTCAGCCGGCTGATCGGCGCCCCGCCGGGTTACGTCGGCTACGAGGAGGGCGGTCAGCTTACCGAGCGGATCCGCCGCCGGCCCTACGCCGTGGTCCTGTTGGACGAAATCGAGAAGGCCCACCCCGACGTCTTCAACATGCTGCTGCAGATGATGGAGGAAGGCCGCCTGACCGACAGCTTCGGCCGGCACGTCGATTTCCGCAACACGATTCTGATTATGACCACCAACGCCGGTGCCGAGGCGATCAAGAACGAGTCGGCCTTCGGATTCCAGAAGCCCGACGACGACGCGAACTACGAAAGCATGAAGGAACGCGTCCAGGAGCACATCGAGAAGGTTTTCAAGCCCGAGTTCCTCAACCGCTTGGACGACACCATCGTCTTCCGCCACCTGACGCAGGCCGACCTGGCCAACGTGGTCGAAATGGAACTGGGCAAGGTCCGCAAGCGGCTGGCCGAGCACAGCCTGAAACTGATGCTGTCGGACGAGGCCAAGCAATTCCTGGTCAAGAAAGGTTCGAACCTCGACTTCGGCGCCAGGCCGTTGCGCCGCGCGTTGGAAAACTTCGTCGAGGACCCGCTCTCCGAAGAGTTGCTCCGGGGCGAGTTCCGCGGCAAGGACACGATCACCGTCGAGGTCAAGGAGGTCGGCGACAAGAAGCAACTGATCTTCATCGGCTCCGTGGCGGAAACGCCCAAGGAAGAGCCTCAGGCGGTCGGCGCCGGCGCTGCCGGCGGCTCGTCGGGGGCCAAGGACGGCTGAGGGTGAAGGTTATTACAACGCCCCGCGACGGCGGCCGCGGGGGTGGAATCAAGTGCCATTTTCCCCCCCGCGATTGCCGTCGCGGGGCGTTGAATCAGATAACACGGGCATTCTGGGGATCAATAAACCATCGAGGCGAAAGAACTCCGTGGTTTTTTTATTTCTTGCGTTATATCCGTCCGATTTCCTCGCCGAGGGACGGAGTGCTCCGTTATCGTTTAGCGGTCGCCGGCACGGCGGCCCCGGAATTTCCCACAAATCGAAGCCGCCGTGCCAGCGGCTACTCAACATACTCCCCCTTGCCCAAGGAGAACGCCCATGCGCCGGTTTCTGCAATTCCTGATCCTTTTGACCGCCGCCGTCTGTACCGCCCGGGTGACGGCCGAGGAGGCCTACTACGTCGTTCCGCTGGAGAAGCTCGAACTGACCGAAGGGAGTCTGCCCAAGGGCGAAGTCGATCAAAATTGGCGCAACTGGCAGCGCCGGCAGTCTATGTATCCCTACGCCGTGCTCGACGGAGAGGGCGAGGTCTACGCGGAAGACAACGATTCTTTTTACACCCCCTTCTCCCGGCGGAGGTCGGAAAGAGATTTCCGGAAGAATCAGATTGCCGTGCGGACGCCGTCGGTCCGGGAAGTCACGGGCCGGCTGTTCCTCCCCAAGCACGACTGGTCCGGCTACGCGGCCCTGAAGTTCAAGATTCCCGCCTCGGCCGCCGATCCGGAGGCCAAAAAGGAGTTTTTACTGTTGAAGATCGAGCACTACCGATGGCTTCTCGATCGTGACATTCCCGGCGGGGCGTGGTTCCGGCATCAGATCCGGCAGGCGGAAATCGCCTTGGGGCAGAAACCGGAGGAGGAGCAGAACGCCGCCTCAAGGCCGACGTGGCGGGGACCCCGCCTGGGAGACGTCGACTCCACCTTCGAGTTATTTTCCGGCGGCCGGGCGATCAGCGAAAACCTCCAGTTCGACCGGCTGCTGCAGGTTTCCCAAACCGGGGAAGAGACCGTGGCCGTCGATTCGATTACGGGGATCACCGTCCCGGAGATCGACTGGAAGCCGCTGCTTAAGGACCTGAATCCGAAGCTCGATCCACTGGCCGCCAACGTGCCGTTCGACCAGCACGTGGTTTTCTTTCCTTCGTTCAATGCGGCGGCGGCCGTCTCGGACGAGACGCAGGAACTGGGCGGCCTGATTTTCGACGTTGCGGCGACGCGTTCGACCGACGCCCGGACCTTTTTCCGATATCAGAAACAGCTCTGCCTGGCGCTCAGTGATCTCGGCCGGCTTTTGGGTCCGAAGGTCATCAAGAGCATGGCGGTGACCGGTTCCGACCCGTACTTTCCCACGGGCACGGACGTGGCCGTGCTCTTCGAGGCGCACCAGCCGGCCGTGCTCGAGCCGTTGATCCTCGCCCAGGTGAACATGAAAGTTCAGTCGCATAACTCCCCTCTCCCATTGGGAGAGGGGCAGGGGGTGAGGGCTGACTTGCCGAGAAACAGCCCTCACCCTAACCCTCTCCCAAAGGGAGAGGGGACCAGGTTTGCCCAACCGATCCACGGCGAGCTATCGGGCGTCGCCTACCGGGGATTCCGCTCGCCCGACCGGAGCATTTGCAGCTACGTCGCCCGGATCGGCGACGTCATCGTCGTAACAAACTCCCCCTATCAACTCGAGCGACTGGCGGACGTGGCCCGGGGCAAGACGGAACCGATTGCGGCCTTGGACGAATATAAATTCTTCCGCAGTCGGTATTTGCTGGGGGCGAAGGACGAGACGGCGTTTCTGTTTCTTTCCGACGCGACGATCCGCCGCTGGTGCGGGCCGCGGTGGCGGATCGCCACCAGCCGGCGAACCCGCGACGCCGCCGTGCTGGACGAGCTTCAGGCCGGCCAGCTCGACCGGCTGGTCGAGGGCAAGGTCCGGACCGGGCCGATCTACACCGACCTGCCGATCGCCGAAAAAGGCGAACTGACGCTCACGCCCGACGGCGTGAGCTGCTCGGCACTGGGCACGCTGGAGTTCATGACGCCGATCGCGGATATTCCCCTGGACCGCGTGACCAAGGACGAGGCCGAGGCTTACCGGCGCTGGCGCGACGCCTACCAGCGCAACTGGCGGTGGGCCTTCGACCCGATCGGCCTGCGGCTGGGCGTAACGAAGCAAAAACTCTCGGCCGACCTGACCGTGATGCCGATGATCTGGGGATCGGATTACCGCCAGTTGGTGGACGTTGCCCGAGGCGTGAAACTCCCGCCCGACGCGGGCGATCGGCACGACGCCCTGGCGCAATTCATCCTGGCCGTCAACAAGGATTTGCAAACGGTCCATCAGGGGACAAGCATTGCCAGAATGCTGGCCCCGCAACTGAAAGTCGATCCGCTGGGCTGGCTGGGCGACTACGTCAGCGTTTACGTCGACGACGATCCGTTTTGGGCCGAGTTGGCCAAGGTCGAGCCTGAAAAACGCGATAAGTTCCTCGAAAAGAACGCCTGGCGGCTGCCGATCGCGCTGTGGGCGGATGTATCCAGCGGTCTGAAACTCACGGCGTTTCTGACCGGATTTCGGGCGTTCGTCGAGCAAACCTCTCCCGGCATGACCAATTGGGAATCGCTGACCTACCGAGATCAGCCCTACGTCAAGATCACTCCCACCGAGCGCGCCCTCGGCCGGGAGAAGGATCTGGAAAAACTGGCCGTTTGCTATGCCGCCTCGGGCGACGGCTTCCTGCTCACGCTCAACGAGCCGCTGCTTAAGCGGTCGATCGACCGGCAGCTTGCCCGACAGGAGGCCGAGAAGAAGGGTGAGAAGCCGCCGCAAAACAACGACTCCCCTCTCCCATTGGGAGAGGGGCAGGGGGTGAGGGCTGAATTCCCAGAAAATGGCCCTCACGCTAACCCTCTCCCAAAGGGAGAGGGGACTAATTCCGAGCATCCCTGGCTGGGCGAGAGCTTGTGCCTTCAGGCACGGCACGAGATTCTCGAGTGCGTGGCCGCCTTGGTCCGCCGCGAGTATCAGCAAAAGATGCAAGCCCGGGCGTGGAGCAACCTGCCGATCCTGAACGAGTGGAAACGCCGCTACCCAAACGAAGACCCGGTGAAGCTCCACGCCCGGTTCTGGCAAACGGAGTTGGTCTGTCCAGGCGGGGGCAAGTACGTCTGGAACGCCAAGTGGCAGACGATGGAATCGACTGTGTACGGCCATCCCGGCGCGCCGAAGGAAGGCCCGCCCGCCCCGCCGCTGCTCGAGTCGCTGACGCGCGGCGACTTCGGCCTGACCTTCGAGGAGCAGGGACTCCGGGCGAAGGTCATCCTTGCACGGTAAACAGAATACGGTATTCCCCAGGTGCTTGTTTAGTCCCGGCACTTGTACCGGGTGTGCGTGTATGGGAAACTCCTAACTCCCGGCGCAAGTGCCGGGGCTAAACTTTTATCCTCCGTGGTCCTCTTTCGTATGAGATTTCACAAAATGCCGGAAAAGATTCTCCTCAGTTGGAGTAGCGGGAAGGACAGCGCGTGGGCGCTGCACGTCTTGCGGCGGGATCCAGCGGTGGAAATTGCCGGATTATTTACAACCGTCAATCAGAAGCACGCCCGGGTGTCGATGCACGCGACAAGGGTGGCGTTGCTCCGCAGGCAGGCCGAGAATCTACATGCCCACGCCAGCGTGGGCATGGCACCGGGGCTGCCGCTGGAAATCCTGGAACTGCCGGATCCCTGCGGCAACGAGGAGTATGCCGCCGTGATGCGGCGTTTTATCGAAGGGTGCGTCGGCCGGGGAATCAAGGGTATCGCCTTCGGCGACCTCTTTCTGGAAGACATCCGCCAGTATCGAGAGCAGCAGTTGCAGGGGACCGGCGTGGAGGCACTTTTCCCCTTGTGGCAGATTCCCACTGCGGAACTGGCCGAAGCGATGCTTTCGGCCGGGGTGGGGGCGTACTTAAGCAGCGTGGACCTGAAGAAGCTGCCGGAAGAGTTCGTCGGGCGGAAATGGTCGCGGGAGTTGCTGCGCGCGTTCCCGCCGGGGATCGACCCCTGCGGCGAGAACGGCGAGTTCCACACGATCGTCGCCGCCGGCCCGATGTTTTCCGCGCCGATTCCCATCCGCATTGGTCAAGCCGTCCAGCGCGACGGTTTTGCCTACGCCGATGTGGTAGAGGAGGGATTGGGGATTAGGGATTAGGGATTGGATTTTCTTTGGCTGCCGGTGTTCCTCAAATCCCCAATCCCTCGCCCTAGTGCTTTGTCAAGTTTTAAAATGGGGGTCGGGTGCCATATCCACTCTTGCGTGGACCTGGGGGAAACCTCGAATACCATGCCCACGCGAGCGTGGGCATGGCACCCATAATCTTAAGATTGACAAAGCCCTAGATTTTTTTCTCGAAGATGCGATAGGTCTTATAACGGCGTCCGCCGACGCCTTCGATGGTGCGGTTGACGTGCTGGTTGTCTTCCAGGGTCCAGCTCAATTCGGCGCCCGTGTAATTCAGGACGTTTTTGCCGTAGTCGAGTGTGCGGAGGATCAGCATTTCGGCGATGCCGCGGCGGCGGTAGCCCTCCATCACGTCCAGCACGATCATCCGCGCGGTGCGGATCCGTTTCATGTTCCGGGCGGCGCGGAGCGCCCCCAGCGGGAGACCGAAGCGGAAGAGCCGGCCGTCGAGCGGGCGGATTGCCTCGTTGACGTCCGGCACGGTGACCGCCACGCCCACGGTCTGGCCGTCGATCTCGGCCAGGAAGACCTGGTTCGGCTGGGCGATGCGGTGCACCTGCCGGGCATAGTGCCGGAACTCCTCGGGCGTCATCCGCACGTAGCCCCAATGTCGGGCCATCGAGGCGTTGTACACCTGATGACAGCGCTCGACGTCACCCTCGTAATCGTCGAGGTTAAAAGGTCGGACGACGATCCGCCCGCGGCGGATAATCCGCTCGGCCTTTTCCCGCCAGCGCTGGACGAGATTCAGCGAATCGTCGAACCACCAGCAGTAGAGGTCCTTCAGCTTGCCGAAGCCCAGCGATTCGAGCAGGGGGCGATAGTAGGGCGGGTTGTGGGTCATCAGGATCCGCGGGGGCGCGTTGAAGCCGTCGATCAGCAGGCCGCAGGGGTAATTCATCGAGTAGTCGATCGGTCCCCAGACGGCGTCGCGTCCCCGGGCGCGGAGCCAATCGGCGGCCGCGTCGATCAAGGCCCTTGCGGTCTCGGCGTCCGGGGCGGACTCGAACATGCCGAAGCAGCCCAGGTTCGTTCCTTGCTCGCGGTTGAAGTTGGGATCGTCGCTGACCAGGATCCGGCCGACCGCCTGGCCGCCGCGCTGCGCGAGATACGCCGTGGCCTCGCCGTGGAGGTAGAACGGATGCCGGCGGCGGTCGAGAAAGGCCCGCACTTCGGACCGCAGCGGCGGGACCCACTGCGGGTCCTCGGCGTAGATCCGCCACGGCAGGTCGATAAAGGCGTCGAGGTCCTTTCGGCTTTGCACTTCCCGGATGTGCAGCGGTTCCGTGGAAGGCGGGAACGAGACGCTCGGTTTCCAGGGGGAAGGGGGGAGAAGGGAATGCTGAATGTCGGACTCGGAATCCTGACCCCTGACCTCTGATCCCGCCGGGGCCGGGGACGGCCCAGTTCGCTCGACCCCTGACCCCTGTGCTGTGACTTGCGGCTTTCCCTCGGGCGTCAGTTCCAGATCGTAGATCCGATAGGTTTTCGTGATTTTCGCCCCGCCTTTTTTCAGGCTGCCGTAGGAGAGCGTATTCGACTCGAGAACCCACGAGAACTCGGCCTCTTCCAGGCCCCATTCGAGCGCTTTGGGCACCAGGCCGTCCAACAGCACCAGGCCGAGGCCGAAGTGTTGGTACTCGGGCAGGACATTGGTGCTGATCAGCCGGATCTTTTTGATCGCCCGGCGGTTCCGCAGCAGGCGGACGAATCCGAAGGGGAACAGCCGGCCGTCGATTTGCCTGATCCGGGGATTGTAGTCGGGCAGGCCGAACGCGGCGCCCACCACGCGGCCGTCGATCTCCGCGGCGATGGCCATCTCGGGAATGATCAGCCATTTCAGCCCCCCGGCCATGTGCCGCACCTCGCCGGGCGTCATGGGGACAAAGCCCCAGGTGTTCACCAGCGAGCGGTTGTAGATCGACAAAAACGTCTCGACGTCCTCCCGGAACCGCGCGGTGTCGAGGTTCCGGAGCTTGACGTGGTACCGCTCGACGATTTGCTCGGCGACGTGCCGGTACTTGGCGGCGATTTGCGGCAGCATCCCCACGTGCCCCCAAAAGGCGACCAGGTCCTGCGTCTTCCGGAAGCCGTAGTCTTCGATCAGCCGCGGGTAGTACGGCGGATTGTAGGTCATCATGAAGGTGGGCGCCGAGTCGAAGCCCTCGATCAGCAACCCCAGTTCGTAATTGAGCGAGGGATTGGTCGGCCCGCGGACCTGGAAGATGCCCTGCCGGGCGAACCAGACGCCGACGGCGTCGAACAGCCCGTGGGCGGCCTCCGCGTCGTCGCGGCAGTCGAAGAATCCGAAGAAGCCGCGCCGTTCGTGGTATTGCTCGTTGTGGCCGTGATTGAGGATCGCCGCGATCCGGCCGACCACCTCGCCGTCCCGTCGGGCGAGGAACGTCTGCGCGACGTTCCGCTCGTAGAACGGATGGGCCTTGTAGCCGACCATTTCCCGTTGGCTGTCGCGCAACGGCGGAATCCAACACGGATCGCCGCGGTAGAGCGTCCAAGGAAATTCGAGAAATTCGTTCCGCTGCCGCCGCGTCGCGACCCGCTCGATAACCAGTTCCGTCATAATCCGACCGCTTGCAGGATCCTTCCGGGGGGAACGTGGAAGATTCTCAATCAGAACGTGAAAGAGCGAAAACGATTTTCAGTCTCAGTTCATGAATCGTGTATTCAGTAGCCGGCGGCTAACAGCCGCCGCGGGAATCTCCTCCGCCTCTCGGCGGCTGTTAGCCGCCGGCTATTGGAGCCAACGATCATTACCTGATCCTCAAAGAAACTTCCGGTCCTTCATTGTCCAATGTAGCAAGCGGTGCGGCGTTCTGCAAGGGCAGGAGCCCGGCGCTAAGGCTTCGCTCCCGCCTCCTGTTGCCGCTGGGAACGGACAAACCGTTTGGCGCGTTCTTCCGGAGTCCCCATCAGGTCCTCGGCGTATTCGTCGAGCATGTAGACCTCCACGCGGGAGTTGTATGCCTGCTTGGCAGAGCCGGTCTGCAGCGAGTAGGGTTCATAGGGGCCGCCCTGGCTGAGCCGGATCCGCTCCGGCTCGATGCCGTGCGCTTCGAGAAACTTCTGAACGGACAGGCAGCGTTCGTAAGACAGTTTCCAGGGATTCTTCGCGCCGGCCCCCGGCGAAGAAGGACGCGGGGGGGCATGGCCGCGGACTTCCAGTTTGTTCGGTTTACCGCGGAGATCGACCAGCAGGCGGAGCAACTGGTTTTTCGCCTCCGCGTCCAGTCGGGAAGAGCCGGGGGGGAAGAGGACGATGGTCCCCGCGTAGTTCCGATCGCCGTTGTGGATCACGTACAGCCGGGATTTGTCCGCCACGAGTTCCTTGAGATTTTTATCCGGTTTCTTGCTGTCGTAAGGGACGTCGGCGGTCCGCTTTCGGAAAATACTCTCGGAACCGCCGGGCGCTCCCGGCTGGGCCGACGGCATGATGGAGGGGCCGGGCGGTTCGCCCGTCTTGGTGATGGGCAACAACGGCGAGCCGGTCCCGGGCTTCTCCGTCATGCCCCGCGGATCGTTGAAGTAGCGGGCGATCGCCCGGCGGACCGAGTTGTTCTGGGCGATGATCCACATCACCAGAAAAAACGCCATCATCGCGGTGACGAAATCCGCGTAGGCCACTTTCCAAGCTCCGCCGCCGGCTGCCATAGTAGTTATGAGGGGTCGGGGTTCGGGGTTCAGGATTCAAAAATTGCCAGGTTGAATTCAAGATTTGAAATTCGGATTTCCTTCGTCCTTCGTCATTTGACATTCCTCTTTAACTCGTCTCCGTCTCGCGCAGCCATTCGTCCAGTTCCTCCCGGGTGGGACGGAACTCGGGCATTACGCCGCGGCGGGCCTGTTCCAGCGCCACCTTGGGAGGCAGATCGCCGACGAATCCTTTCAGG
>JAFGPV010000181.1 GCA_016936015.1 Pirellulales bacterium | reverse complement strand
GTTCGTTATAACCACCGCCGTGGCAATAAGAACGGGCAAGTAAAATGGATTGTGGATTGCCTGTGAATTTCAGGACACCCTCAATTATATTGATTTGCATCCCAGCGGGTTCACGCATTCTCATGCAAATGGCGTATGGGGCACGCAACAAGTTGGCAGCGGGTCGGGCCCGACCACCAACGACGCACAACATGCATTGCTCTGGAACGGCACGGCAAATAGTTACGTCGATTTACATCCCAGCGGTTTCGTCCAATCATACGCCACCGACATTTGCGGCACCTTGCAGGTCGGCGTCGGATATCCCGACCCGGGCACTCAAGCCCATGCACTGGTTTGGAGCGGCACCGCGAGTAGTGCGGTTGATTTAAATCCCAGCGGATTCATTGAATCACGAGCCATGGGCACCAACGGCATACAGGAAGTCGGTTACGGATACGCATCAACGACAGGAGGCCGCTACAACAACCACGCATTACTCTGGAACGGCGCACCCGACGACTATGTGGATCTTCAACAATTCCTGCCCAGCGAATATATCAGGTCGTATGCCGAAGGAATCGACGCACAAGGCAATATCGTAGGATATGCCGAGATGTCTTCGGGCAATAAACATGCCATCCTCTGGGTGCCCGTGCCCGAACCATCGACATTCATCCTGCTCGGTATGGGCGTTATGGGCCTCTTGGCATGGGCATGGCGGCGCCGGAAGATGGATTGAGGTGGTTTTGAATTGTCAAAGAGTGATTGCTCCGCGTCGGGGCAGCGGGAGGACTTCCATCCGCCCTAACCCTCTCCCCGACCACTGTGTGGTGCCCGGAGAGGGGACTTGTCAATGTACTCGAACGAGACCACGGCCCGGCCGGCCGAACTGCGGTAGTTGGGCATGAACTTCCCCTTGCCGCGCGAACCGGTCTTTTTCACGCTGACGGCCCGCCACTTCGGCGAGCGGCGGCAATGGGCGATCACCGCCGGATGGCTGGCGGTGATGTTCAGGCGGCAGCCTTCGCCGCGGACGATCTCCGCCACGGCCTCGGCCACCGTCATTCCGATGCCGATGCCCTGGTAGTCGGGCAGGGTGACCAGCCGGCTGATCCGCCGCCGGTTTTTCAGTCCGACCAGCGACAGGGTGGCGCAAAAGGCCACCGGCAGGCCCTCCCACGCGGCCAGGTAGCACCGGGCGAAACTGCTCAGCGCGCCGCTCAAATAGTGATGGCGCGCAAACAGCTTCCACGCACCACGCCCGCAACGAAACACTTCAAGCTCGATCGGCGGTCGCCGAAGACGCCTCCGCTGGAAGGTCCCCGACGCCATGTCCAACACCCAATCCGGTTCGAGCCACTCGGTCACGTCGTAGTGGCAGGTGACGGCCACGAATTGGAGGGAGGGTCGAGCGTCGAAGGTCGAAGGTCGAGGACTTTCTTCCGATTCACCGTTCTCGACGTTCGACCTTCGGCCTTCGACTCTCGAATCCAGCCTCCCCGACCGCACTGCCTTGCTGACGGCGGCCGAGACGACCCGGGCCACGTTCCGGTCGACGACGCTGGTGAATTCGTCGAAGACGACCAAGCCGGCGTGGGTCGAGGGTCGAGGGTCGAGAGTCGAATGTTTAGCGCCGATCGACGAATCTCGACTTTCGACTTTCGACTCTCGACTCTCGAACGCTTGCATCAGCGCCCGGGCCAGGTCGCAGCGGAACTGCTCGCCGTTACTTAAAACGCGGTAGGGTTTGATCCACGAGGGGGGCGAGGAAAATCCCACCGCGGTGAACAAGCCGGTGATCTCCTTAATCGGCCGATCGCCCAGCCCGTCCACCACCGCCCGATCCGCCGCCCAATCGCTCGGCCGATACAACCGGTCGCCGAACAGCCGCCTGGCAATCGTGCTTTTCCCACTCCCCGAGGGACCGACGATCAGGCCGATCCGCCAGGGAGTGACATCAGGGATTGGGGATTGGGGATTAGGGATTAGGCTATCGGGAATCTCCACATGAAAATGCTCACGGAGACGCTCCGCCAAGGGGACGTCGAACATTCCCGCCACCTGTTGGACGCGGAACGATTCGTACACGGGGCATTCCACGGTGACGTCGATCATAGCGTCAGCAATTTGCACTTGTATCCTTCGCGGTTCAGGCGTTCGTAAACCTTCTGTTGCTCGGCCTCGTCGCGGCACTCGACGACTACCTGGAAGGCCTCGGGAACCTCTACCTCATGGGGCTCGGCATCTTCACCGATTTCGGAAAATCCCTCGGGCGTTTTCAGCAGCCGATCGAGCAGCGACTGCACCGCGTCGTTGTCGGTCTCGATCTCGGCGACCAGTTCGGCAAGGATCTGCCGATTCGGTTCCGCCAGCGAGGCCAACGGGTCGAGCACGGCCAGCATCTTGGCGGCCTCCTCTTCCGTCAGGTCGAGGACCAGCACGGGCACTTCCCGCTCCGGCGTGATTTCCGCCCGGAGGTGCCCGTCGATCAGCTCCAGCGCCCCGTCGGGCAGTTCCCGGGCCAGCAGGGCGTCGGCGTAGCCCACCTCGGCGAGGATTCCCCGCAGGGCGTCGCGCTGGCCGGTGGGATGCGTCCGCCAGTTCCGCGGATGCGGCCGCAAATCCCCCGCCTTCACGCGCCGCAATTCCTTGATCCGATCGCGGATTTGCATTTCTAAATCTCCTGCAACCGCTCGGCCATTTGGCGGAGTTGCTCTTCATGGCCCTCGATGCGGCGTTTGAGTTCCTCCAGGGCGGTCTCATGTTGGATGCACCAGGGCAGCCGCTCCTCCTGATGCTCCACGACTTTGTCCACCTTTTTCTCCAGCCGCGCCACCTGGCTGGAGAGCACGGCCAGTTTGGCGTGGACCATCAGCATCCACGGTCCCGTGGCCAGCACGGCGGCCGAAATGACGCCGACGATGATTTGCCATTCCGGATGGTTCATAAAGACCTCGCAGGTTGGAAATCCGGGATTTGTAGGAGGCGGCTCCTGCCGCCGATAGCTTCAGGAAACGGGCACAATCGGCGGCAGGAGCCGCCTCCTACAAAGTCGTTTATCCTCAAGACGTTGCCGTGGAATTGGACGCCGCTGCCGCCGGCACGGCCACCGGAGCGACCACCACCTGCGGAGACTGCGGAGAGGGCGCCGCGGCGGTTGCAGCCGGCGCCGGATTGATCTTGTCCCGGAGATTGTCGAAGCGGTCGTTGATCCGGTCGAAGAGCCGCTGGATCAACAGTGGTTCGTCGTTCTGGATCTTCGTTCCGATCCGCCGGGAGATCAGCCACAGGCCGGCCCCAATGCCGAAGGCCAGGGGGGCGCTCAGCCCGAGGGCGCTGGCGGCGAGCTTCCCGCCGCTGAAACCCAGCGTTCCGTCGGCGATCTTTTCTTCCATAAAGTCCTTGACGTAGGCCTTGGCGATCTCGCCCTTCGAAGCGTCCTCACCGAGTTCGGATTTCACTTTCGCCAACCGGTCTTCGATCCGCTGACTGAGCGTGTTCTGATCGCCGAGGACCTTTTCGAGCAGCGCGGCCACCTTGCTGTTGTGCTGCTTATTCTCCTCGGCGACGGACTTCATTTCCTTGGCCGCTTCCTCGGCGACCTTTTTCACGGCCTCGTCCGAGGGCGGCGGCGGAAGGGGGGGCGTTTCCTCCTTCTTTTGTTGTTGCTCGATGAATTGCGTCAGCAGCGCGGAAATCTTGTCGAGCTTCTCGTTGGTCGGCGCCAGATCGACCGGCGGCGCGGAGGGGGCAGGGGCCGCCGGAGGCTGCTGGGGCAAGGTCGGCCATGCCCGTTCCAGATCGCCGATCCGTCCGTCCTGCCGGCGATTGATGTCGTCCTGTTGCCTCCGGTAGGGAAGCACGTTGTCCAACATCCCCGGCATCACCCTCTGATATCCGCCGTCGGGATACGTGGGACAACCGGGTCCGGGGCATTGGACCAAGCGAGGGTTCAGGGTTCGGGGTTCAGGGTTCAGGAATGGATTTACAAGGCTCAGAGGTTGTTTTTCGGTAACTGAACCCTGAACCCTGAACCCTGAATCCTTTTCTCCGGACAATGCCTCGTAGATTGCCCTGACCGACGTGGCAATGCCTTCGGAATCGTCGGCGGCCCGCGCCCGGATAATGCCCACGATCTTTTCGCCTTCGGCGTCGAAAACGGCCGAGCCGCTCCGGCCGTTGGCCGGGGGCGGCAGGAAGATCAGGTCCCGGTCCCGGTAGCCCAGGGCGTGGCCTTTCCAGCCCGTGCTCCAACCGCCTTTGGCGCAGCCGACGGAAGTCAGCGTGGCGCCCGCCGGCGCCGCGTAGTCGCGGGGCGCCAACGGAATCGCCTCTGGTAAAATGCCGCCGAAGAATGACTCGGGCAACACGACGACCGCCGCGTCGGCCGCTTCCGACCGGGCGAGCACCTCGCCGGCCAACGGCTGCGATTGATGGCCGAACCGCCAGAATTCGCATTCTACGCGGCGGTCCCGCCCGACGACGTGCGCGGCCGTCAGGACGTAAACGTTTCCCCGTTGGATGGCGAACACGCAACCGCTGCCGGTGCTCCCGCCCGCGGTCCGGATGCGGCAGGTGGCGTCGATGCAATCGCCGATCGCCCCCTGCGAAACCCGGGCCGCCCACAACGTCAGGAACAATACGGCCGCGGCGGCGACCAGCCAGTAAATGATCAGGGCAAGTTTCGATCGAGTCATGGGTCGTCTCCTCTCATGGTATTAATGTGAACAGGTATTTGTAAAACGGCGACCGCGCCAGGTCGGCCGGTTCGGTCAACCGGTCGGCCAGGTGCGGCACCGGATCGACGCCGCCGCCCAGCCGATCGGCCATCACGCAGGCCTGGCTGCAAAACGGCGGGCGGCGGCCGATCGCGGCGTCGTCCAAATCGGGCGTGACAAAAAATCGGATCACCGGCAGGTGTAAAAAGGCCGCTGAAAGCAGGCCCGCGTAGCCGTAGGAACAGCCGCACAAACGGCGCATGAACCGCACTGCGCCCCGGCGGTCGTAATCCGGCCAGCGCCGCCCGGGATTGGTCTGAAACACGTCGATCCGTCTCGGCCACCGGGCTACCTGGCTGGCCAGCGTCACCGCCCGGCCCCCGTGCCCCTCCCGCACCTCCAGGCAAAATAGTTCGTCGTCCCACCAGGCCGCCTTGGCCGCGTGCGCGTGCGCGCCGCGTCCCGCAACCGAAATCAGACCGCGGCGGCGATACAACAGCAAATCTCCGCTGCGGATCTTCTTCCGCGCTTCGGCCAGGGAAACAACAATCTGAGGCGTCGATTCAACGGTAGTATTCATAATGGATTCTCCAGAACAAGACTTTCCTCAACGATTCCCAGCTCCTTACGCCGGCGCCGGACTTCCTCGTACCGCCGCCGATGATCGGGCTTCAGGGCCAGGCCCAGGATTTCCTGGGGACGAACCCAGTTTTTCAATAGATCAGGAGGACAGGCATTCTTGCCTGTCTTTCTCAGGCCAGACAAGAATGTCTGGCCTCCTGATGGGGAGGCATGTGTGTTCTCACTTTGCTTCCGCTTTTCGATCACCTGTCGCATGCGGCACAAGCGGCACGGCATGAACACCAGGCCGCCGCAGGAAGGACAGCGTTTGGGCGGTTCCAGCGGCCGGGCCGGATCGTCCTCCCAGGGCGGGACCGGGCCGCGCCGCTTGCCCGCGGCAATCAGGCCGACCGTCCCCCGGCTCACTCCCGTCAGCCGGGCGATCTTCCGCCGGCTCATTTTTCCCGCGGCCAACAGCCGCCGGATCTCTTCCTGCAGGTGCGGCGCAAGCATGGGCCATCCTTTCGCGCAAAAAAAAGAGCCTGGCGGAACTCCCGCAGGAATTCCGCCAGGCTCCTGAAAAATACCCTACCGGGCTTTCTCCGATACCGGCGACGTGCCCGACTCTACCACAACCGGTGGCCCAATTTCAAGAGAAAATTTTCTGAAAAAATTAAAAATGGCGATTGGTGGGATATTCCTACTTTCCCACTTGACTTGATTCCCACTGAGGGCTAAAATTGGGGGGAGACGAATAAAGGCCCATTCCATGACCACGAAAACCGCGGACAGCAAAGGACGGATCAATCTCGGCAGCCGGTACGCCAATCGGACGGTCATCATCGAACCGGTGGACGCCACGGAGGTGCGGGTCATTTTGGCAGAAGTTCTTCCCCAGCGCGAAGTCTGGCTCCATAAAAATCCTCAGGCCAAGGCCTCCGTGCTCCGGGGACTCGCCCAAGCCAAGGAGGGCAAAAAGACGAAATCGCCGCCGAACCTTGAGAGAGATGGAAATCTTGTCAAGGAGTTGGAAGACTGATGTTTTCTCTCCTCTGGACGGAAGAGGCAAAAGCCCGGTATGACGAGCTCAAGGCGAAAGCCGCGGCAAGCCTTGCGAGTCGAAAGCAAAAGAAAAAAAACAAATCCACCAAAGATGAGGGATTATTCAAACAAGTCCACAAAACGCTAACTCTTCTCTGCGCTAATCCCCGGCATCCCGGCCTGAATACTCACGAATATTATTCTCTGGCACATCCCTACGACGATCGGCAAAAGGTATTTGAAGCGTATGTGCAAAGCAAGACGCCGGGGGCGTACCGGGTTTTTTGGTGCTACGGCCCGGGAAAAAAAGAAATCACGGTGATTGCCATTACGCCCCACCCTTGATCTTAAGAACAGAGAGTTGTCAATTCGTTGAGCGCCCGATCCAATTCGTCCACCAGCGGCGCCTTGCCGTGAGTTTTTAACGTTTCGAGAACCGCCTGATAGTACCAGAGCGTTCCGTCGCGGCCGCCTGAGAAGTGCCGCCACAGGTCTTCGCCGCAGCGGCGATAGTCGCGCGTGAGGCAGCGGACGTTGTGGAGCTTATCGGCCGCCACGATCAATCGCACCGCCGGCGAGGCCACGGCCAACCGTCTGAGAAAGGCCTCCTTCCGCTCCCGCCAGGGCGGCTTGGGAGAGACGTCGGCGTCGCTGGCACCGGCGACGATCTCGGCCACTGCGGTCCCAAACCGGTCTCGTATTTCCGCCAGCCTTGCCGCGCCGCCTTGATCTTCCACGGCGTCGTGCAGTACGGCGGCGATCGCCTCGTCTTCGCTCGAACCGCATTCCAGGACCAGCGCGGCCACGCCCAAGAGATGGGCGGCGTAGGGCGCGCCGCCCACTTTCCGCCGCTGCTCGGCGTGGAGCTGCAATGCGAAACGCAGCGCGTCGGCGAATCGGGAAGTCAGTTTCATTTTCCCCCTGGGGGAACGAATCCCTGCTGCCCGCCTTCATAGACGCTGAATTCCGCCCAGACCGGCAGGTGCCGCGAGATCTCCGCGGCGCCCTCGACCGACAGGTCGAACCGGCGCATCAGGTCGAAGACTTCCGCCTTGCCGGTGAATTCGCTGGTGGCGCGGCGGTCGAAAACCAGGTTGTCCAGCAGGCGCGTGCCTTGGGTGGTGCTGGGCATGCCGGAAATCGCCGCGGTCATGCCCAGGATATTCCCCAGCCGCCCCAGGTGGCTTTCATCCGCTTCGAAATCGCCCAGCATGATGACGTCGTCCTCGTTGCGCCCGTCGTTGCGGACGGCCCGGTAGACGTCGGCCAACAGATCGTTCTCTTCTGCCGCGTTTTGGGGATCGGTTTCCACGGACACCAGGGTGAAGGTGAACGCGGCGCCGGGTTCCACGCCCCGCACGCGAAACGAGGCCGTCAGCGGCTGGTGGCGGAACCGGCGGAACGAGTCCTCGACGAAATGGACCGTGCGGCGATCGATCTCCAGCGCCGTCTGATCGAAAAGAAACGCCGAGTAGTGCTCGATGCCGTCGCGGCGTTGCGCGGGACTGGTGACGAATTGATAGTGCCGGCCGTCGGAGTTGATCAGTTCGACTAGCCGGACGAGCATGCCCTGGTTCTTTCCCCGCACGCCTTGCAGGGCGATCAGTTCGAATTGGGGCAGCAGCCGACCCAGGACGTCGTGGATGCGGAACGCCGCCAGCTTGTTCTCGTCCAGCCCGTCGAGATTGAAGGCGGCGATGCGGAAGGTCGGCCGCAGCGGGCGCGCCGCAGGCTCCGCCACCGTCCCGCCGCCGGAGTCCACGCCTTCGCCGCCCGCCGACCGGGGCGTAATCTTCAGATAGGAAAACTGCCCGTTTTCATAATGCCTCTCCACGCGATAGTTCATGCCGAGATAGATCCCGGCGCCGAGCAAGACGATCAGCACCAATCCAATCGCGATCCGCATGAGTCGTTCCCCTTATAAAAAACCGCAAGAGGTTACCAGAAAGCGAGTTGCCGCTCCATGCCACGTGTGGGGGACAGGACCACGATCCCTGAAGGTTCTTCCGTTCTGACCGAAAACATTCCCGATCTTCTTTTTCGGCCTTAAGTCGTTGATTATCAGGCAGTTATCAAAACCGGCCGACTACCGCCGTCCCACGGCCGATCCGATCCGTTGGAAAAACTGTGTATACTGAAAGAGGCATTCACCGAAAGGGCGCACCTTCCCATGAATCCCGGGCGTTACTTGCTGCCGGTTGCGGTTTTGCTTTTCCCGGGCATCCTCTCCCCGTTGCGCGGCGAGGTGTTTCTGTTGACTCAGGGCGGGCGCGTGGAAGGCGAGTGGATCAATCGGGAGGAAAGGCCCCGGCGGAATTACGTGGTCCGCGTGGATGGCGGAGCGCGGATCACGATCCCGATGAACCGCATGTTGCGGGTGCTTCCCGATCTGGCGGAGGCGGAATACGAAAAGATCCGGCCGCGCTATCCCGACACGGTTACGGGCCAATGGGCCTTGGCCGAGTGGTGCCGGGAACACCATCTGGCCGCGCAGCGCGAAACGCACTTGCAGCGGATCATCGAGTTGGAGCCCGACCACGCCGAGGCCCGGCGCCTGCTGGGGTACACGAAGGCGGGCGGCCAATGGGCCACGCACGAGGACCGGATGCGGAAGCGCGGCTACGAGATGTACAAGGGCCGCTGGATGCTTCCCCAACAAATCGAACTGCTGAAGGCCAAGGAAAAGAAGGACGCCGCCCAGCAGGAATGGCTTCTGAAAATCCGGCGCTGGCGCAACTGGTTGGGAACCGACCGCGACGGCGAAGCCCGGCAAGCGATCACGGAGATCCGGGATCCGGCGGCGTTGAAGTCGCTGGTCTCGGGCCTGCGCGACGAGGGGCTGGCCGACGTGCGGTTGCTGTACGTCGAGGCCCTGGCGAAGATCGACGTCCCGGAAGCGGCCTGGGCCTTGGCGGTGGCCGCCATCGACGATCCGAATCGCGAGGTCCGCCTGACCTGCCTGGACCACCTGCAGGCCAAACCGCACCCCGAAGTGGTGAAGCATTTCGTCAAGAAGCTCAAGTCGAGAAACATCTCCAACGAAACCGTCAATCGGATCGGCGTGGCCCTGGGACGGATGAAGGACCCGTCCACGATTCTGCCGCTGATCGACGCGCTGGTTACTTCGCACCGATTCCGGATTCCCGGCGGCGGGGCACCCGGGGGCATGAACGCCGCGTTCGGTAAAGGCCCCGGAGTCGGCGGCGGGGGTCTGGCCGTGGGCGGCGGCCCGAAATTTGTTACCAAGCAATTTTCAAACCAGGCGGTGCTCGACGCCTTGATCGCGATCACGGGCCAGAACTTCTCCTTCGACCAACACGCCTGGAGAACCTGGTTCGCCGCCCAGCGGAAATCCGCCCCGCAGCCCGGCATCCGCCGCGATTAGGGCGAGAGTCGAAAGTCGAGGGCCGAAGGTCGAATTTTTCCGTTCATCCTCTTCGACTTTCGGCTACTTTCCGGTCGTCATCGCCCGCCGCCGGGGCCGGCGGAAGTCGATCACCGCGATCAGGGCCACGCGGTCTTCCAGGTTGGGGCGGAAGATCGTCAGCAGCAGCAGGGGCAGGTACCACGCCAGATAAATGCCGCCCAGATTGAAGTGCCAGAATTGCACGGCGATCATCACCGCCGTGGAACAGCTCAGCAGCGTCCCCAGATTCTTGTGCGGCGGCCAGATCGCCAGGCTGCCGCAGAGGGCCACGAAGGCGGCGATCACCGGCGTCCGGAAGGCGTGTTCGTGAAACTGCCAGAATCCCGTCGGCTCCACGTCCCAGGGAACCCGCACGCCGAACATCAAACGCAAATCGGCCAGGAACGTCGCCCAGGTCGGCGAATGCAAGGCCAGCGCGGCGATCAAAATCGCCAAGGCCAAGACCACGCCGAGGAGGAACCGCACCAATCCCCGGCGCCAATAATACCCGCACCACAGCGGCAGCAGGTAAAGGGGATAATAGACGGCCCCCGCCGCCATCCCCAGCAGCAATCCCGCCGGCAGCGGCCGGCGATACGCCGCCACCGCGCAGACCAACAGCGCCGCGGGCACGACGTGATACACCTGCCCGGTCATCTGGCTGGTGTAAAAACACAGTAAATACAACGTCGCCACCGCCACGCCGGTGTGCAGGTTCTCGAAGTGCCGATACCCAATCAGCACGATCCCTACGATGATCGCCAGATGGGCGAGGATCGCCGCGGTCTTCGCCGCGGCACTTTCAATCAAATGCTGGCGATAGGCGTCCTTTTCCGGCTGCGCCTTATCGGCGGGGACCATCGCTTTGCTGGAGAAGCCCGCCAGTTGGTCAAAGACCGTAAAGCCGGGGCTCTGCTGGGCGGGGCGATCCTGGCGGGCCACCAGCGTTTCCAGACGCTCTGACGGATTGCGGATCACGTTGGCCATCAGGAACACCAGCAGGGACACGCCGGTGAAGGTCAGCCCGCTGACGTTCAAGTTCGGCTCCAAGAGCGGCCGGCGGACCATGATCGGATCCAACAGCATCCGGATCAAAAAGAACCCGCTTAAGGTGAACAACCAGACGTAGCCGGCCGGGATCAATTCAGGCGCCTGCTTCGTGAAACCGTAATAGATCAACAGCAAGCCCGGCGCGTAGCAGATCAATCCCAGGAGATCCAGGTTCCGGACGCTCCAAAAACGATGGAACTTGAAATAGATGCCGATCGTCAACAACGACGAGAGGTAGGCCCACGTCGTCGGATTGACCTTATAACCGAATAAGATTTCCTGCATCTTACTTCTCTCTCACGTTTCACCATACACAATTGGCAGGAGATTACAACCCCCCGGAGAGGCCGTCACTCGCAGACAACGATCCAACCGTTGGCCCGAAACCGGCCGAGGAACCAGGAACACGGCAGGGGAGATTGCCGGCCGACGCTCAACGGGATCCACTGGAGAATCCGAAAGCCCGACGCGCGGAGCGCCCGGCGGACTTCTCCCTGGGTGAAGGTATGCAAGAACATCTGCGGGATGTCGTGGAAAGGGAAGAACTTGTCGCCCCGCTCGAGCTGGCGGTTGCTCCACCGCTGACGCCAGTGCGTTCTCAGCCACCGCCGCCCCAGGGGATCGAAGAGATTAAACCAGTAATTGTGCACGTGGAGCACGAACAGCCCGCCGGGTTTCAGGATCCGCCGTACGTGCCGCAGGACTTGCAGCCGGTTCTCCCGGCCGCGGATCATTCCCAAGGTGCTGAACAAACAGAGGGCGTAATCCAAGGAGCGATCCGCCAAAAAATCCAGTTCGGCGATGTTTCCCAACACGCTGAAGACCGGCAGCCGTTCGCGGCGGGCCTTCTCGGCCACGATCCGGAGCATGTGCGGCGAGAGATCGACGGCCAGGCCCGTAAATCCGCGCCGAGCCAGCGCCACCACCGCCCGGCCCGTCCCCGCTCCCAGATCCACGACGCGGCCCGGCCGGCGAAAGTGAGTCAGGATCACTTGCTCGTCGAACTCGAAGAGCCGGTTGGCGGCAAAATACTCGTCGTATTCGCCGGCGATCTGCGCCGACTGCGCGTAGTCCCAGGCCCCGCGGGGAACGCCCGACGGAAGTTGCCACTGACTAAGCGGATGGTTCGACAAGACCCGAGAATGTGCGAAAAGGAGGGAGAAACAAGGTCAGAATACCGGCAGCACGCCCTTGCTGATAAAGACCTATTCTACCATCCCGATCCTCCGGCTGCACCTGGTTGCGAAGGACGCCGATTGAGGTCCCGGGCTGCCGGCGTCCATCACCCGTTCGGAGATAGAGGCGTTGGGGGAATCCCGCCACCTGGCGCCGGATGCCTCTATCCAGGCCCGCGTGCCGGCCAACCGCGATTTCTGCCGAACCGCTCCCAAGTTCTTGTAATACAAAAAGTTATGAAGGGATCAAGGCATCCTAATTCCGGTCTCAGAGGCCCGGAGGACATTTTAAAAACCTTATAAAATCCCCAAACTGCTAGGAAAACGGCAAAAGATTGCCTATAATGGAATTCAAATTTGAAGTTCTTAATACCCTTTCATAGGATCAAGGGTGTTTTATTCTTGGTTAGTTTCACGTTTTCCCGCAGCGATGGGCCGCGGGCGACGTGAAGAAACGGTATCTTTATTCCATGCTTCTCGGACAAGGTGAGGTACCTGGGTCATGTATTCCCGAAGTTCATTATTCCCGTCAGCGCGGCGAGGTTTTACCCTCGTCGAATTACTGGTCGTCATCGTCATCATCGCCATTCTCATTGCCATCCTCCTCCCCGCGATCCAGGCGGCGCGCGAGGCGGCGCGCCGCAGCTCGTGCGTCAATCAGCTCCGGCAGTTGACGATCGCGGCAAACAACTACGAAAGCGGCCACAAAAAATTGCCGCCGGGCATGTGGGGACCGCCACTTGATTATTTAATTACTCATTCTAAACCCGACAACGGCCATGGCGCCTGGGTGGGAGTGATCGCTATGCTCCTGCCTTATCTCGAAAACGCACAGATCGGAAATCAGGTGCTGGATAATCTCGATTTGAAAGAGACCGCCATTCCGTGGTGGGACAACGTCAACCTCCGGAGGCTCGGCGTCATGGACGTGAACGGCTTGACCTGCCCTTCGGATCAGATCAACGTCGACGCCAACCTTCCCCTGCTTGTGGGATTGATTAGCTACCGCGCTTCTGCATCCCAGATCGAAATTAGCGCCCCCTCGTCCCTCGATTCTTTTGTGAATGATGCCGTGCACGTGGCCGATGGATATAAACGTACGAGTTACCTGGGCGTGTCGGGACATTTCGGCGAAATCGGAGACGTCGATATCGACCGCTGGAAGGGCGTCTTTCTAAATCGCCGGGAATGTGCCCTGAAAAACATCCGGGACGGCACCAGCCATACCCTGATGTTCGGCGAATGCTGCGCCCGGCAAAACGGCACCCGGCAATTCAGCATTTCCTGGTTCTGCGGCTCCATGCCCGTCCGTTGGGGATTGGATGGGAAACAATGGTATCAGTTCAGCAGCGGACACCCCAACGTCGTCAACTTCGCCTTTGTTGACGGCTCGGTCCACACCATCTCCACGGACATCAACGAGATGATGGGTAAACCCGCCGGCAAACCGGATCCGCTCCGGGATAATAAACCCGGGGATAAAGGAGAAATGATTCTGGATGATCTGTCCGGAATCGCCGACCGCAATGAAAACTTAGGGATGATGGACGAGCCGCTCTGGTAAGAGGTGAAACGTTATGTCCGACGTTTCGCTGCCTGCCCGGTTGCTCTATCGTTTTGTCCTCCCCTGCCGCTATTGTGCGAAGCCCTGGCCGGCCGGCGGAGCGGTGCTGGAGGAGCGCTATCGGCTGGCCGGCCTGGGGGAACTGGAAAATCGCCCGGAGTGGGCCGAGGTCCGGGCCGCCTGGAACCGGCAGGGTCTGGCCTTTGCCGTCCGCGTGCAAGGAAAACGGCAGCCGCCCTGGCGCGCCGCGGGTCGGCCCGAGGAGAGCGACGGACTCCAGGTGTGGATCGACACCCGGGACGTCCATAACGTGCATCGCGCCGGCCGCTTCTGCCACCGGTTCGCCTTTCTGCCCGGATCGGAAGGGGACTGGTCCGAAAACTCCCCTCTCCCATTGGGAGAGGGGCAGGGGGTGAGGGCCAACTCGTCGAAAGATCGCCCTCACCCTAACCCTCTCCGGGCACCACGCAGTGGTCGGGGAGAGGGGATTTCCCCCTTGGCCGAGCCGCTGCCGATCCACCGGGCGAAAGAGCCGGCCCGGCCCGTCGCTCGGGGTCTGCTGAAGGTCCGTAGCAAGAAACAAACCGACGGATACCTCCTGGAGGCCTTCGTCCCCGCCGAGGCCCTATTGGGCTTCGACCCGGCCGAGCATCCCCGCTTGGGTTTCACCTACGCGGTGAGCGACCGCGAACTAGGCCGGCAGACGCTGACCGTCGGCAGCCCGCTGCCGTATCAGGAAGACCCCAGCCTCTGGGCGACGCTGGAATTGACGGGCAGCGATGCATAATTCGTTGCTGTGCAATAATTTGTGAATTATTGATTGAATTGACAATATTGGCTGAACTTTCCTCTTGACTCTCACGAAGAACATAGTAGGATAAATTTGGTCGAGAGAGTTGCATTTATTGCAGTTCGCTGATGAATGTCACTCGGCTAAATAGCGGTTGGGAGGGCTGCATTATGCGGTCCGTTGGCAATTGCCACCCGGCTGCTTTTTTTTTGCGCAAAAGGGGACAAATCATGTACTTGCTTTATCTCGATGATTCCGGTTCTGCAAAAAACCCAAACGAAGAGTATTTGGTTTTAGGAGGAGTGGCCGTATTTGAAAGACAGGTCTATTGGCTGTCGGAAAGTTTGGAA
The DNA here is from genome assembly GCA_016936015.1 of Pirellulales bacterium. GTDB lineage: Bacteria > Planctomycetota > Planctomycetia > Pirellulales > Thermoguttaceae > JAFGPV01. The sequence goes on along the minus strand of JAFGPV010000181.1, from coordinate 7,737 downwards.
GCAATCGCCAAAACAATAAATCCTACAGATCCAGATTCTGTCGAATTTCATGCTTCAGAAATTGCTGGAGGAAGGGCGCCTCCCTGGAACACTTTCAAGAAGAAAGAAGATCGAATTAACATTATCCAAAGTGTTCTGAAGGTGCTTGCTCAGGACACGGTGGGGACAACGGCATTTGCTTGTGCAGTTCATAAAAAATCATTTCCTTCCGACGATCCGATGGAACGCGCTTTTGAGGAAGTATGTGACCGGTTCGATCATTATCTACGCAGAAAATATCAAGAAGACAATGAAAAAGCTCGTGGACTGATCATCATTGATAAAACCGCTTACGAAACAACTCTCCAGGGTTTGGCGCGTGATTTTAGAAGAATTGGAACACGTTGGAGAGTAATAAAAAATCTGGCTGACATTCCTCTTTTTGTTGATTCAAGGGCATCACGAATCGTTCAACTCGCCGATCATGTCGCCTATTCGGTTTTTCGGCGTTATCAAGCCGGAGATACGCGTTTATTGGATGTGATTCTATCTTCATTTGATGCGGAGGGTGGGAAAATTCATGGATTGGTGCATAAGCAGAATTATGATTCCAACTGTATGTGCCCGGCCTGTATGAGTCGAAGGATCACTTGAAGACAAAGCTTGTTCAACAGACATCAATAATACCCATCACTTGGTTGGTTTTTATTGGATCTCCAGATACTACCATTTTTTTTACGAGAATCCCGTCGGCCGGGGCGGGCAGATCGACGGTGGCCGGCCCGCAGAGGATCTCCACCAGCGGTTCCCCCTCGACAACCCGCTGCCCCCGCCGGACGAACCACAGGCTGATGGTCATCGGCTGATCTTCGATCCCCAACTCGGGCATCACCAAATTGATTCGCCGTTTTGCACTCATTCCGCACTCGGCATTCCACGTTCCGCGTTTTCCATCATCATCGCCGCGTGGTAACTGGACCGCACGAACGGCCCGCTGGCCACCCGGCTAAAACCGATCCGCCGGGCAAACTCGCCCAAGCGATCGAACTGGGCCGGCGTGACGTAACGGGCCACCGGCATCTGGGTCGACGACGGCTGCAGATACTGGCCCAGCGTGAGCATCCGGCAGCCAGCCGCGTGCAGGTCGGCTAGCGTGTCGAGCAGTTCCTCGTCGGTCTCGCCCAGCCCGAGCATCAACCCGGTCTTCAGCGGCGTCTCCGGCCGCTGCCGCCGGACGTGCCGGAACATTTTCAAAGTCCAATGATAGTTCGCCCTGGTTCCGCGGATCTGGCGGAACAACCGCGGCACTGTCTCGGTGTTGTGGTTATAGACGTCGGGATCGGCCGCCAGCACGCGGTCCACCGCCACCAAGTTCCCTCCGAAATCGGAAGGGAGCACCTCCACGGTTGCCCCCGTCGCCCGGCGGACGGCGAGGATCGTCTGGTAAAAATGCTCGGCCCCGCCGTCGGGCAGATCGTCCCGGGTCACGCAGGTGACGACGACGTGCTTCAACCCCAGGCGCTGCGCCGCCTCGGCCAGCCGCCGCGGCTCGTCGGGGTCCGGCGGCAATGGCTTCCCTTTCGGCACGCTGCAAAACCGGCATCCCCGCGTGCAGACCGGCCCAAGGATCAAGAACGTCGCCGTCCGCTGTGCGTAGCATTCCATCCGGTTCGGGCATCGGGCGTGATCGCACACCGTCTGCAATCCCAACTCGCCCACCACCTTGGCCGTAAAATGGTTGCGGTCCCCCAGGGGCACGTTCCGCTTCAGCCACCGCGGCAAGGAGGATTTAGAAATATTGGTCATTGGACATTCTTTTGTCATTCGGATTTTGTCATTCGTCATTCCCCGATTCCCCTTGCTAAAACGCAAGCGGCTTTACCTCCCTCATCCCTCATCCTTCATCCCTCATCCTTAAAAACGGATGCCCCGTGTGAAGGTGGTACCGGTCGCAGCCGAAGACCCGGGCCAGTTGGGGGACCAGGGCGGCGCGGACGGCGGGCATCCGCGACAGGCCGCGGCGCTCGGCCGCCAGGCAACTCGGCGGCGGGGCCTCCGGCCCGTCCGGTTCGATCAGCCGGAACAGACCCATCGGCGGCGCCACGTTCAGATACGCTCCATAATACGTCACTCCGCCGCGGACCGCCACGCCCACGGAGGCCAATTGACCGGTCCGGCCCCACAGGCCGTAGCGCCCGGGCAGCAGATGGGCCGGGACGCGCAAATCCTCCAGGGCCTCGATGATTCCGATCTGCAACCGGTCCAGGAAATCGCCTACCGTAAGACCATGCCAGTCGAGCGAGACCAGGACGGAGACGGCCAACTGGCCGGGACAATGGACCAGGCAGCCCCCTCCGCGATTGACGTAGAGCACCTCGATCTCCCGGCTCCGCAGCACGCGGGCATCCGAGCGGACGCCGCCCGGCGAGCCGCTCCGGCCGATCGTAATCACCGGCGGATGTTCGGCCAGCAACACCGCACAATTCCCGCCGCCCTGCCGGGCCGACTCGGCCGCCAAGCACCGTTGCAACTCCAGACACGTGCCGAACGGCAGCCGGCCGAGGAAATAGGCCACCATCGCCGGGGCGAACGGATCCGCAATTTCCGCACGTCGTGCCGCCATGGAATATCAGTCGTTTCTGTTATGGGAAGTCGGGTGCCATGCCCACGCTTGCGTGGGCATGTTGGAAGTGCGGAAAAAACACGACATGCCCACGCAAGCGTGGGCATGGCACCCCCATCTTCTGCCTTTCCGCAACAGGAACGTAAGTCCGATTGTCGGGAAGAGCAAAAGAACGTAATATTATGAGGAATAATCCGGTAAAATACCACATGGCAAAAAAGCCCAAAAAAAACGCCCCGGCCGCCGCCAACGACCGCCCGATCTGCCAGAACCGCAAGGCGAGCCACAACTACGTGGTGCTCGACAGCCTCGAATGCGGCATCGTGCTGGTCGGCAGCGAGGTGAAGAGCCTGCGCAACGGCAAGGTCTCGCTGGAGGAGTCCTACGCCCGGCTGAAAGAGAACGAGGTCTGGCTGATCGGCTGCGACATCCCCGAGTACGTCCAGGCCAACCGCTTCAACCACCCGCCTAAGCGGCCGCGGAAATTGCTGCTGCACCGCCGCGAGGTCAAGCGGTTCGCCGCCCTGGCCGCCCAGAAGGGCCTGACGCTGATCCCGCTGAAGCTCTATTTCAAGGCCGGCCGGGCGAAAGTCCTCCTCGGATTGTGCAAGGGCAAGCAGCTCCACGACAAGCGCCAAGCCATGAAAAAGGCCGAGGCCCGCCGCGACATCCAGCGGCAGATCTACCGGCGGCGGTGACGCGGCCCCCGCTATGGTCAACGAAAAAAACGGTTCTATAATTGAAAGGGAAGACTTTTTCCCGAGGGAGGACTTATGACATCCTTACGCGTGGAAGCCGTCGTCGAAAACGACGGCGAATTGCGCCTGACCAATCTCCCCTGCCACAAGGGAGATCGGGTGGAGGCGGTCTTGATACTTCATCAAGACGCCGAGGAGGATCAGCGCTCCAAGGCGAAAAAAGAATTTCTCGCCATGGCCCAACGATCCACTTTCCGTTCCGCCGCCCCCTATCCTTCCCGGGAAGACTTGCATGAACACCATTGACACCAACGGGATCTATAACCACTTTCACCGTTTCTTTGTCAACTCCCGCACCTTGGCGAAGTCCGCCTCGGACTTTTCCACCTCGCCGCGGAGGCGGTAGAATGTCCCGCGAGTTCCATAGGCTTCTTGATTATCAGGATCGAGTTGTATCGCCTTGTTCAAATCCGTTAGCGCCTTGTCCAGATCGCCTTGCTGTTGGAAAAGCCCGGCGCGGGCAAGATAGGCGTTCACGTTTTGGGGATCGTGACGCAGCAGCGTCTCGCAATCGGCCAGTCCCTCATCGTATTGCTCCAATCGACCGTGCAGTCGAATCCGTAAGAGGTAAATGTCAGGCCAATCCGGCCGGATGCGGACCGCCTCGTCCGTGTCCTTCAACGCCTCCCGAAACTTTTCCCGGGCGGGCATTCTTTGCAGTTCGGCGATCGTGAGCAAACGATCCAGATGTTCGGTTTGCTTTCCAAGACTGGGGAATCCGTTTCCGGCAATCTCCCGTTCTCCCGGCGCCTTCAACTCCTTTCCAATCTCGGCCGCGTGCGGGAGGGGAGCTATCTTGGGATCGAATTGCTGATTCTGTGATAGAAGTTGCGGCGCTTCGCCCCCTGGACCGAATAAACAATCAGGGTTCGCATTTCTAAGGATCAATAAACCTTGCCGTTCCCGTGTTGTCGCCCGGACGTAATAGGCAACGACATTTTCCGGATCGAGGCGGATCGCCTTTTGAAGATCGGCATCCGCTTTTTCCCATTCCATCTGCCAGGCAAGGACGCCTCCGCGAAGGGTGTACCCCATGGAATCGTCCGGTCGCAGGCGAACGTATTTATCCGCGTCGGCCAAGGCCTCTACATAACAGTTGAGATTGCAATAGAGTTTTGCCCGTTGTTGCAATGCATCAACATTTTCCTCATCGCATTCAATCACCTTGCTCAAGTCGGCAAGCATCTGCTCCCAGTTTTGCAGATGTTCCGCCACAGCCGCCCGTGCCAGATACCCCCGCAAATCCTCGGGACAAAAACGGATGAATTCCGTAAAATCCCCCTCGGCTTCCTCCCACGACTCTCGAATATAATGAACGGATCCCCGGCCGTAGAATCCCGCGGCGCAGTCGGGAACCAATTCCAACACTTTATTGAAGACGGCCATCGCCTCGTCGTGCTGTCGGTTCGCAAAGAACTGCCATCCCCAGGCGGCATAGTGGACCGCAGATTCCGGATTGCACCGGATCGCCTCGAGGTAGTCGGCATGAGCGGAGGCCAACTCGCCTTTCTGAATCCACACGGCGGCCCGGCCGACGTAGCCCGACGCCCGATCGGGATCACACGCAATCGCCGCCGCGTATTCCGCCAGGGCGTCGTCCATTTTTAGCTGGACGACGTAAATCGCCCCCATCATCTCATGGGCCTCGGCCGATTCTGGTTTGCGGATCAACGCCTTCTGTGCGTCGGCCAAGGCCTCATCGAGCCGGCCGCTTTGCATTGCGAGGTTCCCACGGAGCAACAAGAAGTCGGCGTTTTTCCCGTCGGAGAACACCAGTAAATTGCAGAGCGCCGCGGCGCTGTCCCCGTCGCCCTGGAAAAATAAATGTTTTGTACTATCAAGATAAAAATCCATGCCCTCCTGATTCAACTGCTCGGCTTCCCGCAAATCCTCAAGGGCCGCGTCCAACTCCCCTTGGCGGAAGCGGATCACTGCGCGATACAGAAAGGTATAGCGATTTGGCTCCAACCGCACGGCTTGATTCATTTCGCTCCGCGCTTCCGCAAGTTGTCCTCGAATAAGGTGGAGGTAACTGCAGAGATAGTGGGCGTGGGCGTCATTCGGATCAAGTTGAACGGTTTGGTTGATGTCCGCCAGGGCAAGGTCATATTTTTTTTGCAGAACGTAACATTGTCCTCGATTGTGCAGATAACGGGCATTTTGAGGATCTTTCAGCAATGCTCTATTAAAATATTCCAGGGCACGACTATAATTGCGTTTTTCCACCCAATACGCTCCCAGACCATTGAGTGCATCAGCGACTTCCGGATTCAGTTGCAACGATTGTTCGCAATCCTTTTTTCCACGATCAACATTGCCGAGGTTCCCGTAAGCGCGGCCCCGCTGCGCGTAGGCCTCGGCGTTTTTCGGATCGCGGCGGATCACCTCCGAATACAACGCGACCGCCTTGTCGAACTGATCCTTCTCGAAGGCCTCCTTCCCCTGCTTCATCAGCGTCTCGATCGGCGGCTCCTCCGCCCTGCCGGCCGCGGTGCTGAGAAGAAAGCCTGCAACAACGGCTGTCAGAGCGACCGCCCGAAAGAATCGGCCCGCTGGCATGGATATCCCCTCCGTGGTTCGAGAATCTGACATCGACGATCAATCCCTGTCATTATCCCCTTAAAATCCGGGCCGAACAATATGAATTTTCTTCGGAAAAACACTCTCGAAATTGGGCCAGTCCATCGTGTACAATGGTCCCGGCAAACACTCCGCCCAAGAGACCGTTTGCCGGAAGATTCACCCCCCGAATACCCCCCTGAACCGTCCCAAACCGCCTCGCTGTTGACCAACTCGCACCTGGCGAGGCAGGTTGACAACCTGCCCTACGATGATGATCGTCACCATTGATGGGCCCGCCGGAGCGGGCAAGAGCACCGTGGCCCGGGCGTTGGCCCGGCGGCTGGGATACCGGTTCCTGGACACCGGGGCGATGTACCGCGCCGTGGCCCTGGCCGGCATGAGGCACGGGCTGGACCTGGACCAGCCGGACGACCTGGCCCGGCTGGCCCGGCGGGTGCAACTCCGCCTGGAGGGCGAGAAGATCTTTCTCGACGGCGAGGACGTCTCCGCGGCGATCCGCACCCCGGAGGTCACGGCCGTCACCCGCTACGCCGCGGACAACCCGGCCGTCCGGGAGCACCTGGTCCGGCTGCAGCGCGAGGCGGCCGGCCGCAACGACTGCGTGACCGAGGGCCGCGACCAGGGGACGGTGGCCTTCCCCCGCGCCGAGTGCAAGATCTTTCTCACCGCCGGCGCGGAAGAGCGGGCCCGGCGGCGGTTCGAGGAATTGCGGATGAAGGGCGAGCCGGTCACCTTTGAGCAGGTGCTGGCCGCCCAACGTCGCCGCGACGAAGAGGATTCCACACGAGCCGTCGGCCCGCTGGTCCCCGCCCCCGACGCCGTCGAAGTCTGCACCGACGGGCTGAGCGTCGAGCAGGTCGTCGATCGGCTAGAGGATATTGTGAAGAAGGGATTAGGGATTGGGGATTAGGGATTAGAGCCGCTTGCGGACTGGCCAATGACGAATGCCAATATCCGAATGACGAAAGAATGACGAATGTCGAATGACGAATGTAAAAAAATCTCTGAGCAAAGACACAGTTCACCGGGTCGGCACGACCCGGCTCTGCCCACTGTCCACTGCCCACCGTCCACTGTCTTCCACTTTCTCTGGTACCGGTTCCTGCAATTTCTTTTACAGATAATCGAACTCCTCTTTTTCCAGGTGCGCTATTGGGGCGTAAGCAATATCCCGCGTAGCGGCGGCGTGCTGGTGGTCTCGAATCATCAGAGTCACTTCGATCCGCCGCTGGTCGGCTCGGGCTGTCCCCGGCGGATGAACTATCTGGCCCGGCTGTCGCTGTTCCGCTTTCAACCGTTCGCCTGGCTGATCCGCTCGGTCAACGCGATTGCCATCGACCGGGAGGGGCTCGGCCTGAGCGGGATCAAGGAATCGCTGAAGCGGCTGAAGCGGGGGGAGATGCTCTTGATCTTCCCGGAGGGGACGCGGACTCCCGACGGCGAAATCGGCCCCTTTCGCCCCGGCTTCACCACGCTGGCCGTCCGCTCCCGAGCGGCGATTCTGCCCGTGGCCATCGAAGGGGCGTATCACTGCTGGCCCAAGTCGCGGAAATTCCCGCGCCTCGGCAAAATCCACGTCCGCTACGGCCGGCCGCTGACGCCGCAGGATTATACCGGCCTGGACGAACGGGAGTTGTTGCATCTCGTCGAGCGCCGCGTCCGGGAATGCCAGGCCCAGCTCCGCCGGCTGCCCGATTTCGCGCCTTAGAGTTTAGCCCCGGCACTTGTGCCGGGAGTAGGGCGTTTTCCCCGTCGCGCCCGGCACAAGTGCCGGGGCTAAACTTTCGGTCTTTC
>JAFGPV010000180.1 GCA_016936015.1 Pirellulales bacterium | reverse complement strand
GAAAGAAAGCCCATCGCCATTGGACTTACGTCAACGACGCAGCCCAAAACCTTGAATTTTATCGCGCAACTCCGTAACTTGGGCTAGTGCTTTGTCATTATTAAGATTATAGGTGCCATGCCCACGCTCGTGTGGGCATGTTATCCGAAGTGTCCCCCATGTCCATGCAAGTGCGGACATGGCCCCCAACCCCCATTTTGAGACTTAACGAAGCACTACAGGTAGCCTAGGGCCTCCATCGGTTGGCGGCAACGTTCGAGAATGCTGCTCCGCTCCGACTCCGTGATGCTTCCCCGGCTGCTGCCGATCTTGTGCGCCAAGACCGACTCGATCTCTTCCCGGCGGACCTTCGCCGCCTCGGCTAGCACCGCCAGGGTTTTGGGATCCTGCCGGATCAGGTCTTCGTAGCGTAAGAGACGGCAGCGGGCGTCGCTGCGGGTAAAGTCGAGAAATGCGCCGACGTTTTTCACCCATTTTCCGATCCACTCGTCGAACGAAAGGTACCAGTCGCGCGGCGTACTTCTCCAAGTGTCCAGGGGATTGCGGACCAGCAGCAGGATCTCCGCCGCCGGACAGCATCGGCGGATCAGCTCCAATTCCTCCCGGCCGTAAAGGACCTCTTTGAATCCGAACAAGTCATGGTCTTCCCGATATTGTCCGTAGAACGCCGTCAGGAAGGCGACGGCGGACTCGACGACGGCCGCCCGCACGTAGTCGATCTCCGGGCACATATTGGCAATCCACCGGTTCGGATTTTCTCCCGCGTGGAAGTAATCCTCCCGCTCTTTGCCCCCTACGGTGGAGAAATACGCGGCCGTGGCAAAAATGTTGGCAAAATGCGCCAGCAGTCCGCCGTGTTCACCCCAAATGATCGTTTCCTTGCGGGCGTTGCAGATCCGCTGCAAGAGCGTGGAACCCGACCGGTGCACGGGGGCGAGGAGGACCAGATGGAGCAACGGCGCCCGGGCCGCGTCTCCCGGCGTTCGCTGCCAACTCAGGGGTGTATAGCACAACGGCCCCTCCCCATTGGCTCCCTCCAAGCCGAGTTCCTCGTGGGAGAGCGCCGCCTGCGTTGCCGGTTCCGAAGCGTGCCCGGCGTCGCCGGCGTGAAGGGCCGCTGTCGCAGGCGCCCGGGATGGCGCCGGTTCACTGATGGCCTGGAACGTCGGAACCGGAACCGCCGCCGGAATCCCAACTGGGCGATGGACGAGGCGACGCAGCGTCCGAAAGGCGCAAGCGGCCAACCGCTCACGGAGACTGCCGCGGGGAATCAACCACAAACGGATCGTAGAGAGCCTCTGCAAGAACCGGTATCCGCGGCTGTTGAGGATCGCCGCCAGTTGCACAGCGCTGGAACGTAGCGAGACCACCTCCTCCTGCAGCGTCTGATTTTCCCCCCGCAGCACCTGATTCTCCTTCTGTTTCTCGGTCCATTGAGCGCACCGGCGGTTACACTCTTCGATCTTCATCCGGAACTGACTGCGCAACAGGAGAGAATCCCGGGACATGGTGCGCATCCGTTCCAGCACAAACTGCACCATGATTCGCTCATGGTCGTCGGCCGCCGCCTGCCCGTCGGGAGGGGCGGCCGGGGCCACGGTTCGCGGCTCGGCGGGAAAACGCAGGAGAGTCACGGGAGAAGCCGCCTCACGCTCTTGGACACTTGGAGAACCGTCGGGAGCGCATCGGTCTTCCACGGCGTGGAGCGCCTCCTGGACCATTGTTCGCACGCTTTGGCTGTCGATCATCACGGACGGGGAGTTCGATGTGCGGATGCCATCCTACCTTACCTTGAAGCGGCGACCGACGAAGAGATCCCTCCTCGCCTCACCGTTGCGACGTTCTTCCAGGCCGACGGCGCGATTATTGTAATGGGATTGTCCGCGTAAGGACAATACGTCTTTCGACCGCGATATTCCGCATGATTTCGAAGGAAAGTCCCGGCAAACGGACCAAGGGCGGATTCCGCGGACGAGTTTCTGAATCCACGAAATGCCGATAGGATCTGATCCAACGCCCCGCAACGGCGGTCGCGGGGCATTGGATGATACATGGTCGGCATTCTGAAGACCGACGACCTTCTTCCCCTTGATTTGTTCCGGTATGGTAATACAATGTATTAAGCAAGTGGGAACACCCTCTGTAAACCGAAAGAGATTTCTTGTACTGTTTACCAGCGATCCAGTCTCAAAATCATGTCCCGAAATAAGAAACTCGACATCATTACCTTCAAGGTGGACGCCCCCTTACGTCGGGCGATGCAGGGGATCGCCAACCGCTCGGAATTCATCCGGGCGGCCGTGCTCTCGGCGCTGGAAAATGTCTGCCCGTTGTGCAAGGGCACGGGGATCATGACTCCCGATCAGCACCGCCATTGGATTGCTTTTTCCAAAAACCATTCCCTGACCGAGTGCGCCGACTGCCACGCCGTGCACATGGTGTGCGGCGTCAAGGGGGTCGGCAAACGGCCGGCCGGCCGGAGGTCCCACCCATGATCCGGTTCGTTCTGGTGTGTGCGATTGGAGGCAGTCTCCTTCCTTCGGCTTCCGCCGCCGCGCTGGAAACGGCGGCCGGCATCCCGCCGGTGGCCTTCCTCGTCGAGCGGATCGGCGGCCCGCACGTCCGCGTGGTCACTCTGCTCCAAACCGGGCAGGATCCCCACAGCTTTGAACTCACTCCAAAACAAGTGCAGCGACTCGGCCGAGCGGCGTTGTTTTTCAAAGTCGGCCTGCCCTTCGAGCAGCAGGTGCTGAAAAAGCTCCGGGCGGCTTACCCCGACTTGACGGTGGTCGACACCGCCCGGGGGATCCGTAAAATTTCCCTCGACGCGACATCTTCGGCCCATTGCTCCGCACATGATACGACAGGTTCGCATCCCCACGCCGGAGAAGATCCCCACGTGTGGCTCTCGCCGCCGAACCTCAAGCGTCAGTCGGCGGAGATCGCCGCGGCCCTGGAAAAGGCCGATCCCGAACGCGCTTCGCTGTACCGCGCCAATCTGCAAAAACTGCAAGCCGAACTCGACGCCGTCCACGAAAAAAACGTCCGGCGGCTGAAACCGTTTGCCGGCCGGACGTTTTATGTGTTTCACCCGGCGTTCGGCTACTTTGCCGCGTGTTACGGGCTGAAGCAGTCGGCCATTGAAACCGGCGGCAAGGCTCCTTCGCCCCGACAGCTCCGGCAGATCATCCACCACGCGAAAAGCGACGGCGCCAAGGTGATCTTCGTCCAGCCGCAGTTCAACCCGCGCAGCGCACAAGCCGTCGCCCAGGCCTTAGGAGCGAACTTGGCGCCGCTGAACGACTTGAGCAAGAACGTCGTCGCCAATCTGGAGGACATCGGCAAAAAGATGGAACAGGCGCTGGCACAACACAAGTAAATACCCTATCCGGAGGCCAGACCTTTTTGTCTGGCCTGCAACAGACAGGCAGGAATGCCTGTCCTCCTGTCGGCAACTACAAAACAAGATAACCCATGGTTTCCGCCTCGCCGGTGATTGAATTGAACGACGTTACGTTTTCCTTCGGCGCCGCGCCGGTGGTGGAAAACGCCAGTTTTTCAATCTACCCCCGCGAATCGGTGTGCGTGGTGGGGCCAAACGGCGGCGGGAAAACGACCTTGGTGAAGCTCATCCTGGGACTCTTGCAGCCGCAGTCGGGCGTGATCCGCGTCTTCGGCGCCGCGCCGCGCTCGGCCCGACCGCGGATCGGCTACATGCCCCAGCACGTGCTGTTCGATCCGCAGTTTCCCGTGACGGTGATGGACATCGTGTTGATGGGCCGACTGGCCGCCGCCGGGCGAAACCGGTTTCTCGGCTGGCCGTGTGTCGCCGACCGCCAGGCGGCCCGGGAGGCGCTCCGCTTCCTGAACATGGAACCCCTCGCCCGGCGGCCCTTCGCTGCGCTCTCCGGCGGCCAACGCCAACGGGTCCTCATCGCCCGGGCGCTCAGCAACCGGCCCGACCTCCTGCTGCTCGACGAGCCGACCTCCCACGTCGATACGCTGGGCGAGTCCCAGTTGCTCGACCTGCTCCGGGAACTGAACCGGCGGATGACGATCGTGACGGTCACCCACGACCTGGGCTTCGTCTCGAACCTGGTGGAAAAAGTCGTCTGCGTGAACCGCAGCGTCGTGGTGCATCCCACGCACGCCATCACCGGCGAGATGATCCACGAGATTTACGGCGCCCACGTCCGCGTGGTCCGCCACGGCGAGATCTCGGACGAGAAGGAGGAGCACGCCCATGAGTGACTTCATCGACGCGCTCCGCGATCCGCTCGTCCCCTTTGTGCGTTACGCCCTGTTGGCGGGCGTGCTCGCCAGTCTCTCCTTCGGCGTGATCGGCTCGTACGTCGTCACGCGGCGGATCACCTACATCGCCGGCGCCATCTCGCACAGCGTGCTGGGCGGCATCGGCGCCGCCTTGTACCTGAACGGCGTCCACGGCTGGACCTGGTGCGATCCCTTCCTGGGCGCCACGCTAGCCGCACTGCTCTCGGCCGTCGTGATCGGACTGGCCAGCCTGTACGCCAAACAGCGCGAAGACACCGTCATCGGCGCCGTCTGGTCGCTGGGCATGGCCATCGGCGCGGTTTTCCTGATGAAAACGCCCGGCAACGTCGATCCGCTGGGCTACCTGTTCGGCAACATCACCTTCGTGACGCTGAAGGATCTCTGGCTGGTGCTGGGCCTGGACGCCGTGGTCGCGGCCGTCGGCCTGGGGCTGTACCCGCAGTTCCTGGCGCTCTGTTTTGATGAGGAATTCGCCGAGTTGCGCGGCGTGCCCGTGAAATGGTATTACCTGCTCCTGCTGATCCTGACGGCCCTGACGGTGGTCATGCTGGTCCGCGTGATGGGAATCATCCTTGTGATCGCGCTGTTGAGCCTGCCGCCCGCCGTGGCGGGCCACTTCGCCCGGAACCTCTGGCAGATGATGCTCGGCGCCGTGCTCTGCTGCGCCGCCTTCGTCGCCGCCGGCTTGGCCGTCAGTTACCCTTACGATCTGCCCAGCGGCCCAACGATCGCGCTGGTTGCCGGAACGGCCTATCTGGTCGTCGTCTTAGGATATAAATCTTCGATATGGGGAAGATTATCCAGAAAGAATCCCTGAATTATCTTTGTCCACTGCTTCCATATCATCCAGATTTAGTGGCTGTCACCTTTTTTTACCTTTACTTTCATGCCATCAACGCTTCCACTTCTGCTGGGAGTTTACTCAGAATGATCTCTTTCAGATCGATTTTTCGACTCGCATTGTCAATATCAATGCCAACAAGATTTCCTTCCGCGTCGTAATCGAGGACCACGCCGCCGGAAATCTCCTTGCTCTCAGCACTTACTTTGGAAGATAAATCAATATAAAGAGAGTCGGTATCTCGATAATAATTTAATTTCATTTTTTATACCCTCTGTCGGGAAAGGCATTGTGGATCGTCAATTGGTCTTCAAGAGTGACGACACGAAGAATTCTCCCCTCCAATTCTTCGATCTCACCCCAAAATCGAAAACGATTTTGTTCTTGCTGCTCCCCACTTTGCTTGGATTCTCTAACACACGGATACACCATTCCTTCTTCAAGAAGGGACGTTTCCGCAAGACTTCATTTTCAAAATAGTCCGTAAATTTATATTCCTTCATTTATTTTATCATTCTCTTGTTCTTTTGCACATTTCTTGCAGGTGGACAATCACGCAGTCGGCCAGGGCGTCGGGATCGTAGCCACCTTCCAGGACGCTGACCACCCGGCCTTGGGCGTGGGCGACGGCGACGTCCATGACGGCATCGGTCAGCGAGATGAAATCGTCCGTCTCCAGGCCGAGGTTGCCGACCGGATCGACCCGATGGGTGTCGAAGCCGGCAGAGATGAGGATCAGCTCGGGCTTGATCTGTGCGGCGAAGCGTTCGAGATTGTCGGTAAATCGGGCAAGATATTCACGGCGCGGGGTGCCAAACTGGACCGGGAGATTGAGCGTGGTTCCCAGCCCCCGGCCGCCGCCGGTCTCGTCCTCGTCGCCCGTACCGGGGTAAAACGGCCAGCGGTGAATGGAAAAAAAGCCGACCTGCGGATCTTCCCAGAACGTGGCCTGGGTTCCGTTGCCGTGGTGGACGTCCCAATCGACGATCAGCACGCGGTTTAAACCAAGACGGTCGATCGCCGCCCGGGCGGCCACGGCAACGTTGTTAAACAGGCAGAATCCCATGGCATGACCGGCCAGGGCGTGATGGCCCGGCGGCCGGACGAGGCAGAGGGCCTGCGTGTCTTCACCCCGAACGATGCGCTCGACCGCATCCACCACACAGCCGGCAGCCAGCAACGCGATGTCGTAACTCAGCGGGCTGACAACCGTATCGGCCTCGATGTGCCCCCCCCCCGATTTGGCGTACGCCCAGATTTCATCAATATAAGATGGCGAATGTACGCGAGCCAGGCAACTTCGTGACGTCGGTTCGAACTCGGGTCTATGACACTTCTCCATCAAACCTGCCTGCTCCAAACGCTGAGGCAGGTTTCGAATCCGTCCGGCGTTCTCCGGATGCTGACCGGTTTCATGTTCGAGGAATCGGGAGGAAGCGTAGAGGAGGGTCATAACCACATTTTTACTCAACTTGACACCGCTTGTCGATCGTTGGTAGCCTATAAGAGTGGCACATTTTCTCTAAACCGAACTATCGGGATATTATCATTTCCATTGTATGACTAAAGATCATTTCGTGTACGCCCCGGCAGACCGGTTCCGATCGGTTTTTCTTCTTCTTTTTCCCCTATTCTGGGGCATCATATCGCCACAAAACCTGTGCGCCCAAGGTGGTAATGCCCCTGAAGAGATACCGGACGGTCAATGGATGAAGTATCGGGTTGATACGACCCTCGGCACGCCGCAAAACCGGATGCTGTTCTCCACCATTATTCGCAACCAGAGTTTTGCCCCGGGACAGCAGGAGTTCTGCCGGAATTATTTCATCAAATACGCCTTGCCCCTGTGGACGGAGCGTGCGAATTGGAAAGAGCTATCGAAATATCGTTCGGAATTGAATAACAACTTGAAAAAGACGGGACAGGTCCGCAATTTTCTCACCGACCTGGCCTTCCCACACTTAAAGGGAATGGTGGAGAATCCCCGGCTGAATCCCTTTGCGCGGTACAACGCCCTGCTGGCTTTGGGAGATTTAAACGATCCTGGAGCGACGGCAGCCTCCCCTATCCCGCTGGCAAAAACGCTGCCCGTGCTCTTGGCGATGGCGGAGAATCCGGACGCCCCGGCCGACCTGAGGATCGCGGCGCTGCTGGGCCTGAACCGGCACATATTGCTGAAGTTGCCCGACGCGGCCAAGCCAAAGGTCCAGGGCCTGTTGTTGAAGCTCCTGGCCGACGAGGTGGATGCCGAGTCGAAAAACGTCGCTCGGGAATGGATGCAATGGCAGGCCGCAGTGATGCTCGGGCAGCTCGGTGCGTTGGGAACGGACAACGGGGTGGTCAAGGCGCTCATCAAGGCCGCCGGCGACGCCAAGACGCCTTACCGCACCCGCCAGGCCGCTGCCCGGTCCCTGGGGCAGTTGGACTATTCCACCGGGGGCAATCCCAAACTCGAAATCTCGGATTTAACCAACGCGGTCATACAAATGGTGACCGACGCCTGCCAGGTCGAGTTGAAAAAATCGCCCCGGGATGAGGAAGGCCTCCGACGCCGGCTGAAAACCCGGCTGGACGCCGCCGCGGACGGATTGTTCGGTTACACCGGCGTCACCGGCGCCAAATACGCCGGCATCAAAGCGTTGATCAAAGATCAGGCGCAATTCGACGATCTAAAAAAGAAGACCTTCAAGGCGATGCAAAAGGACCTGGACGATAAAGATCTGTACGGCCGCAGTCTGGAGAAGAAAATCCAGGAATATGAAAAACAGCTCAAAGACTGGACCCCCAAGAAGCCCGCGAAAAAAACGGAATAGCAATAACCAGTGATTCACGGACGAAACGGTGCGGCAAAAGGAATTGCCCGAATGACGCTTGGCAGTTTAAAAAGAGCGACGATCTTTTTTTTCGTCCCCGACGAACCGCTGGCTTGCGGCGGCAACCGCCGCGCGATAGGGATGCGTCTGACGGCCGCGGCGGGATTCCTGTCCCTGATCCTGGGCGGATGTCAGGGTTTGTTCTTCGAGGCTCCTCCAAGAGACACTCTTTCCGGCAAGGATTCCAAGACACGATCCGCCGGCACCCGTTCAGCGGCGGCAAAAATCGACGTTTCCCAGCAGATCCTCTCGCCGGCCGATCGAACCGTCTTCGCCCGCTGCACCGACAAGGACGCCAAGGGACGAAGCCACTGCGTGTGGATCCATTCGACCGATCCGCAGGCCGCCTTTCGCTGGTACAATCCGCGGTTGGAAGAGATTCTGAATCGGCCCGCCGAGCGTCGGCCCGATCTGACGGCGCTGCTTTCCGATCCCGATCCCGGCGTCTCCGCCAACGCGGCAATTGCGGCGGGGCGAGAAAAACTGCCTGCGGCCTGCACGCCGCTGGGCGACGCCATCCGCGCGCCGGACCTTCCCGCCCCGATGCGCTGCGCCGCGGCCGAGGCCCTGGGGCACATCCCCACCACGGCGGCAAGAAGCGAGTTGCAGCAATTACTCGATCAATATGGTCAGTTCCGCAAGGATCAACCGTCTGCAAGAGAAGGGGACAGTCCCTTTTTTTCTGCGAAAAAATCGGGACAGTCCCCGGGCTCTCGACGTGCACCTTATTTTGGCAAACTTCACGCGGAGCTGTTGCGGGGATTGGCCCGGCACGTCGATCCGGGCGACGATCTCCGCTTCCGCGACGCCCTGCACAGTCCGAGCGCGGAGGTTCGGGAGGCAGCGCTGTCGGTCTGGGCGGTGGGAAAACGGGGCGCGTTGCCGATCGAGGCCGCCGATTTGCGGACCAGCCGCGATACCCGGGTACGGGCGGCGGCCTTGACGGCCCTGGCGGCGCGGCGGCATCCCCGGGCCTTGGAATATCTTACCGCGGCGCTGCGGGACCAGAATCTCGAAGTGCGGATCGCCGCTGTTCGGGGGCTGGGCGTCTTGGGAACGCCGGAGGCGCTGACCATGCTGCAAAAACTCCTGAAGGATCGCTCCATGATGATCCGCGGCGCGGCAGTGACCGCTCTGGCCGAGGCCGGCGCAGCATCAGCCCTGGAGGCGGCCACAGACGACTCGTGGCGCGTCCGCGCCAAGACGGCTGAGGCCCTGGCGGACTTTCCTACGCCCGACGGCGCCGCCGTGGCCGAGCAGTTGATCGTGGATCGCAGTCTCTCCGTGCAGACGGCAACCGTCAAGGCCCTGGAGAGCTGGCCCGTCGAACGTTCCGGCCCGCTGCTGCTGAAGGCCCTGGCGGAATCGGCATTTGCCACACGGAAAGCGGCGGCGGAACAGCTTGCCGCCGGTTGGCCGGCCGCCGGAGAGTTCTCTCCCGACGCCCCGGCAACCCGGCGGGCAGAGATCATCGAGCGTCTGCGCCTGGAGTTCGCCGCCGAATTCGGCGCCCAGACGGCCCCGGCCGTCCGACCGGCGGGGTATCAGGAAGCTTCCCGCGGCATCTCCCCCCGGGAAATGCAGGATGTGGCGGAAAATCTCGAACGGAAAAACTACGCCGCCCTGCGGGCCTACGGCGACCGCCTGGTACCGGCGTTGGAGCAGTGGCGGTTTCGCTACGAACGCCCGTTGCCGGAAGCGGTTTATCGCGAGGTCCTCCCGCAATGCGATCCGATCTTCGAGGTGATCGACCGCCTGGGCGCCACGGATCAACGGCAGCGGCGCCAAGCAACTGCGGAACTGGCGCATGCGGCAGCGAAAAAACCGACCTCTCGGCTGGCCCTGGACCGCGTGCGGCAGCTCCTGCTCAACCAGCAGGATCCCTTGACCTGGCAGACCGTGCTTACCGGGCTGTCCGATGTCGATCAGCCGCCAGTGCACGAGATCGCCTGCGTGGGCCTCGGCCACGGCGCAGCGGAGGTCCGTCTTCGGGCGTGTGAATACCTGGCGGCACATCCCCTGCCGGAAGACGCACCAGCCCTGCTGACGGCGCTGAAGGACCGGCAGGCGGAGGTGGTCTGTGCGGCGGTGCGGGCGCTATCCGCCTCGGGCGGAGCGGCCGACGGCCGGCCGTTCCGCGACCTGCTCGGCGCCACCAGTGGAGAAGTTCAACTGGCGGCAGCCGAGGCCCTCGCCCAGACCGGCGATCCCGCGGGAAAATCGTCGCTGGAACGATTGGCCTGCAGCCCCGACCCGTTGGTCCGCGCCCGGACGGCACAAGCGATGGGTCGCTATCCGGATCCCGCCTTCGTCCCGCCCCTGATCCGGTTGCTCAGCGACAAAAACACCGTCGCCCATGCCGCCTTGGGAAGCCTGCCGAAGGTCGTCGGCAAAGACGTTTCCCAACCGCCGGGCCAACCTCCCCCCACGACCACCGAACGCATCCTCCGCTGGAAGCGATGGTTTGAGAAACAGCCGTAAATCTTGTCAGGAGATCGGGCATTCTTTCTTGTCCGTAACTACCCAGGAAATGCCAGATTAGCCGGCAGCTAACCGCCGAGAACCATTGGAATTGCCCGCGGCGGCTGTTAACACAGCAGCCCAATGTCTTGCGACGAATGAGGGCCATCTCTGTGCAATAACCTTCTTCACATCGCTTTGCGACTTTTCCTGTCAGGTAAAATTTGCCGATAACAGAGGCTCATCTAATTTTCTCAAGGCGGGCCCCCCGTTCTCGGCGATAGATTAAGTCGATACGGTTGGTTGCCGCCATCAAATTGACAATGGACTTGCCGATATTTCCATGCTCACCTATTCCCCAAGCAGCGGATTCTCCTTAAACGACGTCGCGGTTCCCGACATGATCGGCAACGGACTGAACGTCGGAGGCCAATTTGCCGCGGAAACGTCGGATCGCCTCCGCGCTTTAACGGCGTGGAAGTGGCGCGACGTGGAACGGACGTTTCCCGTCTTCCCGCCGGCGATTCGCACCGTGGGAATCGTCGGAGCGGGCACGATGGGGACGGCGATCGCAGAGGTGCATCTCCGCCGCGGGCTGCCGGTAATCATCACCGACTGCTCCGGCGACGCCTTGATTGCGGCGGAACGCTCTTTAAGCGAACGCCCCTGTTTGAAGCGGCGGGACGCCGCTTCTACGGATCTTTTATTCCGAGCCACGACGCAAATCGCCGACCTGGCGGGCTGCTGTCTGGTGATCGAAACCATTCCCGAGGTTGTCGCCGCCAAGCAGGACCTCTACCGCACGGTAGAACGCGTACTCGGCGACGAAGCCGTGCTGGCGACCAATACGTCCACCATTCCGCTGGTCCGGCTCACCGGCGGCTTGCGGCGGCCGGAACGCTTCTGCGGCATGCATTTTTTTCATCCGGTACAACAGCGGCCGCTGATCGAAATCATCCGTTCCGCCCAGACTGGCGAGGAAGCGCTTGCTCGGACTGTCGCCCAGGCAAAACGTTTACAGATGCTGCCGATCGTGGTCCCCGACGGACCGGGTTTTTTAATCAACCGGCTGTTATTTCCCTATCTCGCCGAGGCATTGGAGTTGACCTGCGAGGGGGCGGCGCCGGAAGAGATCGAGGCGGCAGCCGAGGAGTTCGGAATGACCCGGGGACCGTTCCGGTTGATGGACGAGATCGGCTTGGACACCGTGCTGCACGGGGGCTGGATCCTTTCCGCTGCGTTCGGTGAACGGATTCCCCACTCGCCGCTGCTGGTGGCGATGGTCAAAGCCGGCCGGACGGGCCGCAAGTCCGGCGGCGGATTCTGGGACTACGACGGAGAGAAATCCCCGGGGCAAGATGCATCCTCTGCTTGCGCCATGGCGGACGAGGTGCAGGCGCTGGCGGTGCCCTGGGTGCAGAAGCGGCGCGCCTTCCGCCGCGACGACCTTCAGGCCCGGCTGCTGCTGGCCATGTTGCTGGAGGCGTTTCGGATTCTGGAAGAAGGGCTGGTCCGCGACCATCGGGACATCGAGTTGGGAGTCCTCTTCGGATTGGGTTTTCCACCCCGGCGCGGCGGGCTATTTGCCTGGGCGGAACAAATCGGGGCACGGAGAATTGGAGAACTCCTCCGTAGTTGGAGCGATCTAGGCCTGCGTTACCGCCCACCGGAGATTATGCAAGACTGGGCCGTTAGGGGCCGCCGCGCCTACACCCTCGAACCGACGCCGCCTTTGACGATCGGATATCCCCTGACGCCGGATGGCAGCGGCCTGGCGACTCCGCATTGACGCTCTTCTGAATAAAGGCGACAATAAACCTGTCAGGAGGTCGGAAAATCTTCTCCGGCAATCCAAGACAGACTGGAATGCCTGTCCTCCTGGTAGGAAAAGGAGACGCCCGTGGCCAAATTCGCCGTCATTCTGCCCGCCGCCGGGAAGAGCACCCGGTTCAAGGACGCATTTTATAAAAAGCCGTTTTTTCCGATGGCCGACAAGGCCGTCTGGCTCTATTCGGCGGAACGGTTCCTGAGCCGGGACGACGTGGTGCAGACGATTCTGGTGATCCACGCGGAGGATCGCGAATACTTTCAACAGAAATTCGCGGCGAACATCGCCATCCTGGGCATCGAGGCGGTCGACGGCGGCGCCGAGCGAGCCGATTCGGTCCAGGCGGGATTGGCCCGGGTCAAGCCGACGGCCGATTTCGTGTGCATCCACGATGCCGCCCGGCCGTGCATCTGCAACGAGTGGATCGACAAGATCTTCGCCGCGGCGGAAAAACACGACGCCGCGCTGTTCGCCGTGCCCGTTCAGGGGACGCTGAAACGCGTCGGCCCGAACCATCGCATCGAAGAAACCGTCGCCCGGGAGCACCTCTGGGAAGCCCAGACGCCGCAGGTCTTCCGCCGCGAGTTGATCCTGGAGGCCTACGCCAAGCGGGGCAACTTCGCCGCCACCGACGACGCTCAGTTGGTTGAACGGCTCGGCCGGCCCGTGACCGTCGTCCTCGGCTCGCCGGTGAACCTGAAAATCACCACCCGCGAGGACCTCCGCCTGGCCGAGCAGGCAATGAAGGCCCTGCCCAAACCGAAACTCCCCGGCCCGATCCATCCCTTCGAAGACGACGACAAGTGGCGGTAGGAGAATCATGCAAGACGTTTTTGCCGAACTTCAGTGGCGCGGTTTGATCCATCAGACAACGGACGATGAATACCTGCCCCGGCTGTTGCGGGAGAAACCGTGGACGGTGTACGCCGGTTTCGATCCGACGGCCGACAGTCTGCACGTAGGCCACCTGATGGCGCTGATGATCCTGCGGCGGTTTCAGCGGGCGGGGCACCGGCCGATCGCCCTGGCCGGCGGGGCCACGGGCATGATCGGTGACCCCAGCGGCAAGAGCGAAGAGCGCAAGCTCCTTTCGCCCGACGTTCTGCAGGCGAACCTCGACGGCGTGACCCCGCAACTGCAAAAGTTTCTGGATTTCGACGCCGGCGACCGTTCCGCCGTCCTGGTGAACAACTACGACTGGATGGGCCGGTTCGGCTACCTGGAATTCCTCCGCGACGTGGGCAAGCATTTTCCCGTCAATGTCATGCTCGCCAAGGACTCGGTCCGCAGCCGCCTGGAGAACGCCGAGGCCGGCCTGAGTTATACCGAATTCAGCTACATGCTGTTGCAGGCCTACGACTTCGTGAATCTCCTCGACAACTACGACTGCCGATTGCAGGTCGGCGGAAGCGACCAGTGGGGGAACATCACGGCCGGCATCGACCTGGCCCGGCGGCTCCGCGGCGTGCAGCTTTACGGCGCCACCTGCCCGCTGCTGGAAAACCGGTTCGGCCAGAAGATGGGCAAGACCGAGGCCGGCGCCTTGTGGCTCGACCCGGAGAAAACCAGCCCTTACCGGTTCTACCAGTATTGGATCAACCTGGACGACGAGGACGTGGGAAAGTGCCTGCGGTTTTTTACCGATTTAGCCCGGGAGGAGATCGACGCCGTGTCGGCGGCGCACCAGGCCGCCCCGGAAAAACGCACCGCCCAACGCCGCCTAGCCGCCGAACTGACACGTTTGGTCCACGGTCCGGAGGGTCTGCAAGCGGCGGAACAGGCCACGGACGTCTTTTTCGGCGCGGAGATCCACGAACTCTCCGACGACCAGCTTACCGCAATCTTCGACGACGTGCCCAGCCGGGAACTGCCTCGCAGCCGCCTGGACGGCGCCGGACTGGACATCGTGGAGGCCCTGGCGGCGGCCGGACTGGCGAAGAGCAAAGGAGAGGCCCGGCGGATCATCGGGCAGGGCGGCGCTTATATAAACAACCGCCGCGTCGAAAATCCCCAAAGGCAACTGACGGCCGCCGACCTGGCCGGGCAATCGGTCATGGTCCTGCGGACGGGAAAAAAGAACTACGCCCTGCTGCGGTTCTTATAAGGAAGGGAATCCATGTCGCGAAAGCTCCGTTGGGGATTGATCGGGCTGGGCGGATTGATCGGAACGGCGGCGATTGTGCTTTTCGGATTGTATCTCGCCGTGCGCCACGAGCCGAAGTTCTACCGCGATGCGATGCAGGCGGATCCGGCGGATCTCGAAAAGGGGAGCCAGCAAATGCTCCAGCGATGCTCGTTGCTCTTCAGCGACGTGCAGAAGGACGGCCGCTGGGAAGCCGTCTTCACCGCGGAGCAGATCAACGGCTGGCTGGCGGCGGATTTCGTCCGGAATCACCCCGGCACGCTGCCGCCGACGATGCGCGATCCCCGGGTGGAAATCACTCCGAAAGACTTCACCGTGGCCTGCCGCTACGAAAAGGACGCCTTCTCCTACGTATTAAGTCTGACGGTTCAGCCGTACGTGCCCCAGTCGTCGCCGTCCGGGCAAAACGTACTGGCGCTGCGGATCGTCTACGTCCGGGCGGGCCTGCTACCCCTGCCGCTTAACAATTTTCTCAAGGCCATCCGCAATTCGGTGCAACGTTCCGGCTGCCGGCTTCAGTGGCGGATCACCGGCGGCGATCCCGTGGCGTTGATCACTTTCCCCTCGCCCGATAAGAATGCGCAAAACCAATTGTCGATCGAAACGATCCAACTGGACGAGGGAAATCTCTACGTCGCCGGAAACACGCAGCGGAACCCTCCATAAAGCCGCAACCGCCGGTCGCGGCTTTATGGGATATTGCCGAGCAGGGGCCGGGCCGCCTGGCGGATCGCATCCTGCACCTCGGCCACGGGGCGGGAGGCGTCGATGACGACGATCTCGCTGCGCCGGGCCGCTTCGGTTAAAAAGCCTTGACGGACCCGGGCGTGGAATTCCGCACCCTGCTGTTCCATCCGGTCGAGCTGCCGCGTCATCCGCCGGGCGGCCGCCTCGGCGGGCAAATCGAGAAGAAAGATCCGCCGGGGCATCACCCCGCCGACGGCCGTCTCGCCCACGCGCCACAGGGTCTCGACGTCCAATCCGCCCCCGTAACCTTGATAGACCACGTTGGCCAGCAAGAAGCGGTCGCTGACGACCGTCCGGCCCTGCTCCAGGGCGGGCCGGATCACTTCCTCGACCAGTTGCGCTCGGGCAGCCATGTACAGCAGCATCTCCGCGCGGCGGTGGATTTCCAGGTCGTGGCGCGTCAGCAGGATCTCGCGGACCGCTTCGCCCAGCCCGGTGCTCCCGGGATCGCGGCAGGCCGTCACTTCATGCCTCTGCTCGCTGAGCCAGCGGCATAATAGGTCCATTTGCGTGGTCTTCCCCACGCCGTCGCCGCCATCGATCGAAAAAAACAATCCGTTCATATCGCACCTATCCATACATCTCCGCCATCCGGGCGGCGCGCCGGGCAATTATCCGGCGAAGCTCCTCCGGCCGTAAGACCTCGGCTTGATCGCCGTAGCCCAGGATCCACCATGAAATCTCGTTCAGCCCCGAAACCGTAACGCGGAAGTCGAGCCTTCCGTCGTCCTTCCACTCGATTTGCCGGGTCTTGTGCCACTGGACCTCGGCCACGTTGGAAGCCACCATTTTACTGTACCGGACCACAACGTTCCAATCGGGACCCGGCTCGGGGATCAGGTGCCTGGCGTTCCGCAGAAAACGCTCGACCGTAAATCCCCGGGGAATCCGGTAACGCTCCTCCAGCGGTTCGATCTCGGTCACGCGGCTGAGGTTGAACGTCCGGGTAGCGCGGTGCAGCGAGGACCGGCCGGCCACGTACCAGCTCCGGCGGCCGGCCAACGCCTCGCGGAACTGTTCGAAGACCGACCGCTTGCCCTCCAGGGGATTCCGCGGCAGGGGTTGAATCGTCAGGGCGGCGGTCAACTCGCGAAGCTGATCGCGGAGCCGGCCCGGCAAGGCGCTCTCCAGCTTCACCGCGGCGCTGCGGGCGGAGTTGAGAAACGGCAGGCCCGACCCGTCGCCCAACTCCCGGCAGAGGACGATCAAGGAGAGCGCTTCGTCGGTGCTGAAATTGGTGGGCGGAAGATAGGAGCCCCCCTGAAGGATGTATTGCTGCCGCTCCTCGTCGAACCTTAGCGGCACTCCGCTGAGCCGCAACAGGTCCAGGTCGCGAAAGACCGTCCGCCGGCTGACGCCGCACTCCTGGGCCAGACCCTCAACGTTGAATCCCCTGCCGGCCTGAAGCAGACAGAGCAGGTTCAGCAGCCGGTGAATACGCGTCAGGTTCATAATCGGACGAGGACTCAGAGAAGGACGGCTCCTCCGGCACGCTCATGGCGGCGCCGCCGGGTTGGCTCAACGCCGGCTCGGGCGTGGGGATCAGTTCGGGCCGATCCGCGTCTTTCTCCGTCTTCGGATTCCCTGCCCGGCCGAAGACGTCGGGATTGCCGACGTGCTGCCGGATCGGGCCGCGGCTGACGACCTTCGGCAGCGTGTACCCGTAGTCCAGGTACATCGCCGCGTCGCGGGACCTGGCCCGGCGCTCGGCGTCGAAGTAGGCCTTGCCCGGCCAGGGACCTTCCGCCAGACAGATTCCATTGTACTCCAGCAGCGAGCCTTTGCGGTAGTGGACTCGCATGATCGCCTCGTTGTAATTGACCACCGAGCGGTAGTACTCGCTCTCCGTTTGCGCCAGGGTCCGCTGAGCCTCCAAGAGGACGGAGATCAGGGTCGCCCGGTCGCCCCGCTGGCTGTCCCACAGGATTTGCAAGGCCCTGAGGTTCCGCTGGGCGGCGATCATGCTGTTGAAATTCGTTTTACTGATGACCTGGGTGTCTTCCATCTCGCGCAGCGCCTGGGCCAACTGGTGCGAAAGCTCCAGTTCTCCTTCCTGCAGGATCGCCTTCTCCTTGGACAACTGCAACTGAGCGTTCCGCACTCCGGACAGCTCGCGGCGGAAACCGATCGGCATCTGGAACTGGATGCCCATCTGCCACTCCTGGTAATCGCCCAGGGTCATCGAGCGATAGGCGCTGGGATTCATGCCTACGTTGTTGTCGGTCGGCGGGTTGGTCGTCGGATCGTAATTGATCAATTCGCTGCCCATGCCCAGCCAGCGGTAGCGGCCGACTAAATCCAAGCGGGGCAGGAGGAAATTTTTGGCGGCAATCAGTTCCAACTCGCGGCGTTTGACCAGCCATTGCAGTTGCCGCAGCTCGACGTTCCGGGCCAGCGCCTCGGCGTGGATTTCGTACCAGTCGAAGACCACCCTGGCCGAGGTCGGCTCTTCGATGGGACGGATCAACCGGCCGTCCGTGGCGGCCAAGCCCATCAGATACCGCAGCTTGGCCTCGGCCTGATACAGCGCCGTCAACGCCTGCTCCACCGTGCTGCGGAAGAGGAAGTACTGTTGCCGGGCTTGGGCCTCGACGGCGGCGTCGCCGCCGGTTCGGCCCACCAGATAATACGAATACACCACCTGCCACCGCTTCAACGCGCTGTCGCGCCCCCGGATCACCGCGTCGAGGCTGCGGTAGTAGTAATACAGTTCCCAATAGGCGATCTCCACGTCGGACACCAGGTTGCGGACATTGGCCTCGAATTGCGTCAAGGCGATGTCGGTGTTGATCCGGGCGAGCATCACGCCGTTGTACATACCGGGAGTCGCGCCCGGCCCGGCGATGCGGTTGAACTGGGCGCCCGCCCCCTGCAACAACGGCTGACGGAACTCGGCCTCGAGGTTCACGTTCCAGTCGCCGATGAACGTCCGCGTGTTGAGTTTATCTCCGTTGGCCAGCACGCCGTTTTCCCGGTCGTATTGGACGTTGTGCCGCAGGTAAAAGGTCCCGCCGGTGGCCGCCGTCTTCTGCAACTGCGCCTGGAACGTGCCCAAATCCTGCTGGAGCAGGCTGGGCATGAACGTCTCCGTGATGGGATTGGTGTTCCGCGGCTGGTCGTTCTTCTCCCAGAAGGTGCTCAAGCTGAACTGGGTGTCGAAGGCCGACAGGGCCGCCTCGACGCCGCCCCGGGGATCCGTCTCCGCCAACGCGGGATCGTAGATCGAGGGGACGGCCTCCGGATTGCGGAGGATCGATTCCGGGGCCCCTTGGACCTGCCCGCCGATGTTCCGCATGATCTTGTTGTTCGTCAGGGCGCAGCGGACCGCCTCTTCGAGGGTCAAGTCCCAGATCTCTTTCGGCTCGTTATTCTGCAGCGAGTACGGCCTCACGGCCCCTTCGACGTCCGGCAGACTGCAATAATCCAGGTCGGCCTGCTCGATCTCCTGGGCCACGCCCTGCCAGTGCGACAGATCCGGATCTTCATGGAAATAGAACGGTTGCTGCGGATGGCAACCGGCCAGCAGGGCGAACAAGGCCGCAATAAAAGCAATCGGTAAAGGGGACTGCCGACGCATGGGGGGGGACATTCCTTCACGGTTTGTCGGCGTCAGGGCCGCATTCCGGAGGACAGGCATTCCTGCCTGTCTCACCTCAGAAGAGGCATTTTGCCTCTTCCCCCGATAAAAGAGGCAAAACACCTCTTCTACCGCACGCAACCCCAACCAACTGGGAAATAACCGTTTTCCCCCCCGGCCGATACCCCATCCGAAGGCTGCGCAAGTGGCGCGCGTCTCCGGATGGAGTAATCGGCAGGCTCATTATCGGCAGCATAATCGGTAAACTTTTACAGAAATACCGATTCTTACTTATTGCGCATTGCCTAGATTGCCTATTATTCCACAAATGGCTGAAAAATGGAGCTTGACGCCATTTTTCGTCAGCCAAAATGGGACTTTCACTCTGAACAGTGGAACTGTCCCTAGAGCATAAGCCTCGCAGGAGACGGCGATCAGAAAACGGGCTTCTCTTTACGGGGAAAAGTATCCGGTTCCTCGGCTTTCCAGCTCTTGTTTCTGGAACAATTGAAGATCCCTTTCGGCTTGCTCCGCCAAGGGGTGACCGGTTTCGGCGTATGCCCGCACGCGAAGCCGGAGAAACTGTTCCGTCCAGGGGATATGTGGTTCAAACCTCTCAATCCAAGGAACCACGGTTTTCGAGTCGATAGCCGACGCAATAAAACACGCGATCCATTGGCGATTGAGATCCAATTTCATAGCGTCAAAGGGTTTCTCCAGGGCCGAAAGAAATCTCCGGGCGTTTTCTTCGTTGTATCGCGCGAGTTCGACCGCGGTTTTCAACGCATGCTCCGCAACGTCGCGCAAAGGCCAGGGATTTTTGCGCATTGCCACAAAGGCTTTAGAAAGCGTCTCCGACGCTTCCTGCTCGCGACCCTGACGAAACAACAGAATGCCGCGGATCAACTCCGCCTCGCAGGGGTTGAACGACCGGAGACGGCCGATAAGCTCCAAGGCTTTGTCGTTACCGAGTTCCGCATAGGCGAGGGCCAGGAGCGCCGTTTCCGTGGGATAGGTCGCCTGCCGAGACTGCGACTCCCAGAAATCGACCATTTCCTGATAATCCTTTTTCAAGTATTTCTGCAATGCCTGGCCCCGTAGCTTCTGGTTAACCGACGCCTCGGGAGGTATGGGTACGGTGTGGACCATCAGGGCATACATAGCCATTCGCTCCTCTTCGACTTCGTCCCAATCGATCCGCCCATTGCTGACGTGGGGCTGATTTGCCGAGAGCTTCCGGGCGATTTCGTAGAGTTGATGAATATCAAAGCCCGTTTTATTTCCAAAGGTTCGTGCAAATCCGTATTCGAGGTAATTGAGGTCGTCAGTGTTCAGGTGGTGGCTATACTCCCCGGCGAGCGACTCCACCATTGCGTTTCCTCCCACATATCGAGCGAACAGTCCTTCCACTTGATTAACCCGCCAGGCCGCCGCGAAAGCCGATCGGTACGGCTCTTGGCCCAAACGTTCGCGAAGGTTCGCCAGATCGTAGACAATCGGATCCTGAGAGCAAAGCATCAGCATATCGCTGGCGTTCGTTTGCCAGACTTCCACGTTTTTAAAAACCGACTTCAGCGTCGCCAGAACCGTGGACACGGCAGTTTCATCAATCTCGTAACCCTGGAGCCATTGGACGAACAAACCTCCCGGTTTCAGCCGGGCATCGACGGAGCGATAAAACTCCTGTGTGAAAAGATTAGCAATTCCGGCACGATAAGGATTCGACGGTTCCGAGGCAATAACATCGTATTTCTTATTGACAGATAAAAGCACTTCGCGGGCGTCGTTGTAGATCTGCCGAACCTGGGGATTGTTCAATACATCGCCGTTGATCGACGTGCAGCGTCGGGCCATTTCCCTGATGGCCGGCTCAATTTCGACGACGTCGACTTCCTTTACGGCGGGGATTACTCCCAGCCAACCGGCGGTCTCTCCGGTACCCAGACCGACAACAAGGCACGTTTCCGGATTGGGGTGTAGCAGTGCGGCAAGCACTCCCGAGGCAATTTGCGTGGAGGCGTCTCCAAGGGCGTTGCCGTCGGTTCTGCCGTTGACGTAAAACGACATGCTGGAATCCACGGTGATCGCCACGCCTGCCTCGACGCCGTCGGCTTGCCAGACGACGGACCGTTTGATGTCGTTCTTCCATTTTTGGATGCCATTAGGCGAGAGATCGGGCAACATCTTTTGTCGGCCGGCGCCGATGCTGCCGTGCCGCCAGAACGCCGTCGGGCCCGTGGAATTCATCAGCGCCACGGCCAGGAGACTGACGCCCAGGGAGCACGCCAGGGAGTAAAGCCAGTTGCTCCTCGTCCCTCCGGAGGCGGCGGGGATGGAGGGAGTGGTTGCTGGAGCCGAATTCTTGGCCGGCCTGGTCCTGAAATGAACGATCAACGACACGAGCGCCAGCACCAGACTCAAAGCCGCCAGCAGGACCACCACCAGCCGCCAGGCCCCGGGGGCGGACAGCAACGGGAGCAAGCCGAATCCGCCGGCCAATGAGCCCGCAATGCTGCCGCCGGTGTTGGCGACGTACGTGTAGCCCAATTGCCTGCCGACGTCGCGCTTCGCCCGGCCCAACAGGGCCAGGAGCAAAGGGAACTGCACGCCGCTGACGATGGCGGCGGGGAGCACGACAATGGCCGCAATTTTGGCCCAGCCAAATACCTCTCCGGTAAAACCAAACGTATTATTTATGTGAAGAGTCAGTGCACCATAGGCCAGTTTGTCACCCAGGGCAAAAGGAACGGCAATCAAAACCGCCTCCAATCCGCAGGTCAGCGAAAGGGCCGACAGACTCGGGGAAAATCGGCGGTGAAAGAGCAACGGATAGAGAATCCCCCCGATCCCGATGCCCAAAAGCGCCATCGCGAGAATCAAACCGAAGGTATAGGTGGTGCCGCCGAGGATGGGAGCGAGCATCCGATACCACACCAGCTCCATCAACATGAATCCAAAGCCGACGATCGCCGCGGCGGCATAAATTGTGAGGGATGAGGGATGAGGGATGAAGGATGAGGGGGATGGTCCCGGTGCTTCAGTTACGGAATTTATAACCGTAGAATCTGTGGAGTCCTCTTCCTTGAGATCGGTTTGGGTAACAGACGACGATCGTGATAGGAGAAACGCCAGGGCGGCTACGGCGAGGTTTAAAACACAGGCCGACCAAAGGGTCGCTCGAACGCCGATCCACGCTAGCAGGAGAAACGTGCTGACCATCGTGCCGACAACCGCCCCGAGGGTGTTGCATCCGTAGAGCAGGCCGGCGGCCCGGCGTTTGAGGTCCTGCCCGGTCGTGACCGCGGCGACAGCCGCGGGCAGTGTGCCGCCCATCAGAAACGTCGGCAGGAGGATCACGAGGGACGCTAGCGCCAGGCGGATCGCGGTTGCGCCGACGGCCCCCATTGTCATCTGCCCCCCCAGGCCGATATACGCCCAGCGGGAGGCGCCGATCAACAGGGGCGTCAGGGCCGCGATTACGGCGATGGACAGTTCGAGCCGGGCGTAGAATCCCAAAGGATTCCGCTGGCGGTCGGCCCGTTTACCGAGCACCGCATTGCCCAGTCCCAAGCCTCCCATGAAAATGGCTACGACGGCGGCCGTGGCCGCCGTCGTACTTCCGAAAACCAGTTGGAACTCCCGGAACCAGGCTACCTGATAGATCAAGGCACAGGCCCCGGAACCGGTCAAAAGCAGGGCTGTGCAAGGTATCAAATATGATGATGATTTCATAGCTTCATCGTTATTCTATTGTCTCCACGAAGAGCACGAAGATCGGCCCTTTTCCGCATGGTCTTCTCAACAGATAATTCTACTGCACGATTGGCGAGTGATCAAAGGCACAGGGAATTCATCCTGAGCAAAACGAAGCGGTCGTCCAAAAACAACTTAATGTTTTATCGGCTGCAACCGCCCTGACCTCCTGCCCCTCTCCGAGCACCGACTGAAGGTTGGCCGGGGAGAAGGGAGATATTATTGGGCGGCCACTCAGATTCACACGGGCATCAACATCGGGTCTTGCAGATGCTTTAACTCTGCTTTTCGTCAACCGAGGTGTTCAGTGGGCAATTTTGAGGATTCGGAACCGTTATTCGGGGGGTGAGGCGATTAATTAGGGGAGCTAAGGAAACGGCGGCTGAGGCGTACGCTCAGCTTGCGAAGGATACCGGCACTCTCGCGGGGGATGAGATTAGCATGCACGGCGAGGTAGCGGCGCCAGCCGCGGAGGGCGTAGCCGTGGAGTTCTAGGCCGATTTTGCTGAGGGCGATCCGGGAGCGAGCGTGCTGTTCTTTTCTTATCGCTTGGAACGCTTTATGGGTTCGGCGGAGGCTTCGCCTGGTTTGGACCGATTCTTGGATTTTTCGCAGCAACCGGCGGACTTGGCGAAGGAGGCTCTTCGACTTTCCCAGGTAAATCGAGCGTTGCCGGCCCTCGGCGCGATAGGCCAGCCGGTAGTAGGGACCGAGCCGGCGGCCGCGGTAGGTCTGCCACGAGGCGACAATGGCTCCCTGACGGGAAAGGACGGTCCGGAGGGCACGAACGGCCTTGAGGGGGCAGCGGCGGGGGGCATGGGCTACGGCGGACATGGCGAGATCTCCTTATAGTATTCTTATGTACAGCATATCACCCTACACGATCGGCTGGCCCAATTTCAAGGGGATTTTTTTGGAGAAGAGTTCGGGGGCTGATCCCCGGTTTAGAATGGCCTTTTGGCGGGGGAGGGAGGATGCCGGCTACGTTGGGACAGGTTGGTACTCAAACTGTAAATGGACACGTAGTGAACCACAGATAAACGCAGATTAACACAGATAAAGTTTTTTTCATCGAGGGAGAACGCCAAAATAAAACTGTCGCAATTCCTTAATCTGTGTGTATTTGTGTTCATCTGCGGTTCAAAATCTTTACACTTTGAGTTGGTAGTTAAAGTGGGACTACCCTGTCCTACGGTTGGCCGTCATGGTGGGACAGGTTGGAAACCTGCCCTACAAAAGCGCAAGAAAAGGCAACGGGCCGCTTTTGAGGGCGGCCCGTTGGCAAGATTTATCGTAAATCTTGTAGGGAATTCTTATTTACGGCGGCCAGTGGCCGGCAAGGCCAATCCGCCCATGCTGATGCCTTTCTTTCAGCATCATCTCAAGCCGAGTGCTATTTTCAAGGTTTTTTCGATATGTTGCAACGTTTCCGGTTTCAAAGAACCCAAACATTTTACCAGTCGGCGTCGGTCGATGGCGCGGATTTGGTCGGGAAGGGTTACGCTGCGGTTCGACAAGCCTCCTTCCGGCGGTTCCAGCAGGGTTTGATCTATTTCAGCATGATCCCGAGAGGTAACAGGAATGACGGTCACCACCCAGTTCAGCCGATTGTAGGTATCATCTGAAATCACGACGGCCGGGCGGGTTTTCTGGATCTCGTGGCCGATCGTAGGGTCCAGCGATACGAGCCAGACTTCGCCTCGCCGCGGGATGTCAAATTCAGCCGCCATCTACAGTTTTTCCCAGCATTCCAGGTCTAAATGTTCCCAGTCCGCATTGTTTTGCCGCGACTCTTCCCTCCGATTTAAAATTGACTGCTCCAATAGGTTTTGATCGGTTTCCGACGGATCGATCGGTGTTATTCGGGCGAAAGGGACTCCCTGGTTTTCGAGTATCAAGTCTTCCGACGTTGCAGAAAGCGACAAAACGAAATTGCGAACGATATCGGGTTGTTGAGTTATCTCGAGGTGTTTCATGGAATCATTCTTCGAGAACGCCAATTCTGCATCTATTCTAACTATACCACAAGAGCGCACATTCCGTAAAGGCAACGCGGACGACACACGGAGGGCGCCGGCGACGGTGGGACAGGTTGGCAACCTGTCCTACTTTTGGCAAGAAAAGGCAACGGGCCGCTTTTGAGGGCGGCCCGTTGGCAAGATTTATGTGAAAATCTTGTAGGGGTCTTATTTACGGCGGCGAATGGCCAGCAAGGCCAATCCACCCATACCGAGCAGTACAAAAACGGCCGGTTCGGGTACTTCCTCCTGAGAAATGATTACATGGGCACCGGTTTGGATGTAATCAGAATCAAGTCCGGTAAGTTGGGTAACTTCTTCTCCATCAACCGTGAACCGGAACACGCCATCTCCCGATTTGGAGTTCACATAAGGAACCGCATACAAATCGACTGTTTCACCACCAGGTCCGGCGTTTAATGTAGGAGTCCAATCAAAAGTCGCTAATTGAACCGCCGGGTACAAAGTTGTACCAAGTTCTGGCACAGCCATCGTGGTCGTAGGCAAATGAGCAACGGAATCTTGGTTTGCCAAATAACCAGTTACTGACGTAGTTGGATAAGCACCACCCCACTCCATATCACCGTGTACGTCATAGTCTCTGGCAACACCATCAGATCCTAACGCCCAAGCGGGAGTTCCTGCCCTAACGGTAGCGCTAATATCACCTTTGAACAAGTTGAAATCGCTTTCATCGCTCATTAGACGCTGAACGGTTTGAATTACGCTATCATTTTGCGAATCCCCGTCAGGTCCATTGGCATCGGTGAGAACCGCCCAAAGCTCCAAATGAATCGGCTCCAAATTGCCGACTGCAATTGTTTTAGCTTGTCCATCGCCAGCGATCTTTACGCTCAGATACATGACGGGTTCGGCATAGGCGAACGCCGCCATCACACCAATCAACAACAATGGAAGAATCAATTTTTTCATTCGCTATCTCCTTAGGTGAAAAAAAATGAAATTCTCAAAAGAAAAGTCAGCTTGAACCGTTCAAGACCTTTTTCTTACGAAGGCGAAAAAAGCCACAAGACCCATTCCCAGCAATACCAGAGTGGAAGGCTCAGGAACGGGAGCTGCAGCACCGGCGGCACCAGGGCCCGGGGGCGGAACTGCAAGGGGATTATAGTAGGTTAACAGATTACTCAAATCATCGCCATTAACGACGCCATCGTAGGTGTTATCTCCATAGAAGTAATCACCAAGACCAATGGTGCCATCAGGATCATAAGCGGATGCATTGTATACAGTGAGCAGATTACTCAAATCGTCACCGTTGACTACACCATCGCAATTGGCATCACCAAGTACGGTGTATTGGAAAAGAATTTCCGTGCTATCCGGCACCAAACCATGAAAATCATTATACGGCGCTGAATTATACCACTCTTGGCCGGTAATGATTCCAATGGCCGTCCCAGAATTATTCAAGCACTTGGTGCTCCGAATTCCAAAGCCGTCCCAATAGTTCACGATGCCGTACCAACCGGTAGAAAGATAACCGGTATAGTCGTATCCGCCACCGTTCCAGGTAGCATCGACGAACTTGCTGTAAGGATCATTGTAGACAATGCCGGCGGGCAACCAATAGTAAGGGCCTGTACCGGCGTCCATGTCCAAATAGCTATCCGCCGCGATATTGAGAGTATCCAACTCAAACCATTCAGTAGTAACCCCTGCCCCGAATGCCATTGCCGTCGGCAAAAGCATCAAAACTATAAAAAAGCACAATTTTTTCAAACCCATAAATGTGTCCTCCCTACAAGGTGGATCAGAACGAGATTGGTTGAAGAAGACTAAAAACTTAAGACAATCAATGTTGCTTCGTGATGCTTTTCCTCCTTTCGCGAACTAATAAGTTACACGGTTAGCACATCAAAACAACTAAGGAGGTATTTACGGGAGACTTCCCGGAGGCTAGATAGCCAATCTCTCGTAAACTTCTCCTAGCATATCAAGGATTGAGGGGATTTACAAGTACCCCCCGGGAATTTTTTTTGTTTTTTTGGGATACGCCGGCAGGGCAGACTTTTCGCGGTTTTCTGGCTTTCACTCCCCCCCATCGATGGGAGCAGGAAACAATCCTATCGAGAGAAAGGGCTTCGGACGAAAAGGTCAATATGCGCAAGTATTTGAAATATAAAGGATTGTAATCGACAGATGGCTTGATTCGTCAACCAAATTATTGATGAATCCTGTGTTTCCTATGGTTCCGGTATCTTAGGAAACAAAAGCTGCCGCAAAGCGGTAACTATCAAGGAGAATGTTTCTCAATTGCTCAAGATTCTATTCTCCCTTTTACCAACAAATCAGGAAAAGTCAAGCATTTTACTGGAAAAAAATGAAATCCCTATTTGAAGCCCGACCCATTGGGTTACAACGGGGGGTGCATAGGAGGCTGAGAGATGCATCCACTGCAATCAACTTTCTGCCGCGGCGCAACGTGGATTATTCCCGGATCAAGTCACGGATTTTTTCTTCCACGACACGAAGGAAGAAATGGTCTGATTCGTGGCCTTTGTGCCCTTGGAGGACAAAAAAGACGTGCTGATTGGGGTGGAGATTGCCTTCGGCGTTATTGGCTGATTTGGGCCGGAACGCCGGCTCGGAATTGCCTTGCCGTGGTCGTTGCTAGACCGCCGTTTCTGGTAGTTTTCCAACCACTGTTCGATTTGCCTTTCCATTACCGTTTCACCGATGGATCGGGCCAGATCGAGGGCTTTCCGGGCGGCGGCGACGGCCTCGTCGGGACGATCCGCCTGGGCCAGGGTAAACGCCAGGTTGATGTGGGCGTTGAGGAATCGGGGACTCAGTCGGATCGTCTCCTGGAATTGCTTGACGGCCTCCTGGTATTGGCCCGACTCGCTGAGGGCAAGTCCCAATCGATAATGCACTTGAAAGTTGTTCGGATTGCATTGCAGGGCGTGCCGGTACTGCGCGACGGCCTCGGTCGTGCGGCCTTTCGACTGGAGGGCGTTTCCCAGGTTGGAATAGGCTTCGGCGAATTCGGGTTTATTGCGGACGGCTTGCCGGTAATGCTTGATCGCCTCGGTTACCTGTCCATCGGCGAAGAAGGCATTTCCGAGGTTGTTTTCCGCCTCAGGGAAATTCGGCTGGAGTTTTAAGGCCTGCTGGAAGTGTTCGATGGCTTCCGGGAAGCGACCGGATTGTCCCAGGCAGAGGCCCAGGTTGTTATGGGTGGCGGCCGATTTCGGCTCGATTTTCAGGGCCTGTTGGCAGCACCGAAGTGCTTCCTCGACCCGGCCGAGCTTATTCAGGGTGATAGCCAGACCATTATAGGATTCGATGGAGCGTGGTTTGAGCCGCAGGGCCTGCTTGTAGTGGTCGACGGCCTCCGGCAACCGCCCCGTAGCATCCAGGGCGTTGGCTAGGGCGAACTGGGCCTCGGCGTGGTTAGGATTGGTTTCCAGGGCCTTTTGGAATTGCCGGGCGGCCTCCGGAATTTTACCCGTCTCGAAAAGGATTTGTCCCAGGTTGAAACGGGCATCGGCCGACAGTGGATTGAATTTCAGGGTTTGGGTGTAACAATCGAGCGCCTCCTGCTGCCGGCCCAATGCTCGGAGGGCATTACCCAGGTTGTTATAGCAGTCGGCAAACTGAGGATCGAGCTTCAGTGCTTGTCGAAAACGCACAATCGCCTCCGACAGCCGTCCCGCCCGTTTTAGGGCATTGCCCAGGTTGTTAAGGATGTTCACATTCCGGGGATTGAGCCGGAGGGCTTGCTCGTAGTGCTGAATCGCTTCCGACACTTGATCTTGTACGAGAAGGGTCATGGCCAAGTTATAGTGGAGCATCCAACAGTCGGGATTTTTTTCAATGGTGGCCCGGTACATCACCTCGGCGTTTTTATAAAGATGATTCTGTTGCCACGTCAGCAGGGCCAGGGCGCCGACCACGCCCGTCAGGGCCGCGCCGGCCACCCCCCGCCATTTCGGAGCCTGAATTCTGCGCCACCACGCGGTCCAGCCCGCCGCCACCAACGCAGCAACCGCGATCAGGGCAATGTATTGATAATGGTCGGCCACTAGGGAGAACCGCATGTAGGTAACATCAGCCAATCCCATCACCGGCAGCAGGGCAATGCAGAAAAAGCCCCAGCCGAACAACAGCGGCCGGTTCCAGCCGTTCCGATACCGCCACAGTACGTAGGTCACGGCCAGTGCGGCCGCCAACGGCAGCCACCAGAGCGGATTGCCCGGCTGGATCCGCCACTGGGGATAGACGAAAACCAGGTTCAACGGACAGACCGCCTTATAAAGATAGAACCAGACCACTCCGCCGGCGCCCAGCACCCGCTGGAGGATGCTGACATCCCGGATCGGTCCCTGCTGGCCGAGATGTTGATACCAGACGTTCAGTCCGGTCAGCAGCACGGACAAAGCAAAAAACGGCGCCGTGCGGACGAAGTCAAGTCGCGTCAGTTTCCGCCGCCACCAGATGATCCCTAGCAACAAGAGCGGCAACACCACCACCGAACCCTTACTGAGCATCGCCAGCAGGAAGGCCAAGAGGCTTGCACAATACCAGCGAGAGTCGAGAGTCGAGGGTCGAGAGTCGAGGATCGAGGAACAAAAGATGCCTTTTGACCTTTGTCCTTCGACCTTTGATTTTCGACTTTCGAATCTCGAATCTCGACTCTCCCCTCCCATCTCCGCCTTCAGATACCAGAGGATCGACAGCAGGAAGAAGAGCATCGCCAGGAGGTTCTTTTGCTGCGAGATCCAGGCAACCGATTGGACATTGACTGGGTGGACGGCGAAGATCAGAGCCGCTAGAAAGGCCCCAGGGATGGACAACCTCCGTAAAATAACCCAAATCAGCAGGCAGGAGCCGATGTGCAAGATAAGGCTGACCACGTGGTAACCGGTGGGATTGATTCCCCACAGACGCCATTCAGTCCACAGCCAAGTATAGGTTACCGGCCAGCAATCCGTCGTCTTCGTAGTACACCAGAACCAGTACAAACCGTCCGAGGCCTTGATGAAGGGATTGGCCGTCAGTAACAGGTCGTCATCGTACTGAAATCCCCCGTGGATCGCCGGAAGATAAACGACGACGGTCAGCAGCCCCAGGAATACGGCTCCGAACAGGACACGATGAACCATCGCTGATCCAACCACCCCTCCCGGCCGGGGCTGGCCAGTCAATTGATCAGAATTGCTTTTTAATGTCGGCATCTACGTAAATGGAACGCCCCCCGGGCGAAATCCTCAAGCAGAATCCTTAAGAATTATTGTACTGCATCCTTATCTCCATTCCAGAGCCCAATCGCTTTGCGGCGATCACACCGCCTCGAAGGAACGCACACTCCAAAGAAATGCCTCCATCCCCCGGATCAAGCCACGGACTTTTTTCTTCCACGAAGGGCGCGAAGGACACGAAGGAAGAAATGATCTGCTTTGCGGTCTTGGTGCCCTTGGTGGATGAAAAAGACGTGCCGATCCGGGCGGGGATCACCGGCGGGATTCTCGGTCGGCTCGGGCCGAAACGCCGGCTCGGAATTGTATTTCTCGTAGGCCAGGGCCGACGGCGAGAAGCGGAACACGCGGCGGCCGAGTTCCATTCGGGCCACGTGGCGGCCGCGGTGATACGTTACGCCCAGGCGGTAGTCGCGCGGGAGATGGTCGGCCGAGAGCAAATAGAATCCGTCGTGCTCGACCACAGTCAGCCGCACCTCGCAGCGGGCACGCCACCAATGGGCGAACCGGCTGAGCGTGGTCTTCCATACGGCCGCGTGGTCCTCGGCCCGGTCGAACAATTCCCGGAGCAGTTCGGGACGGCGCCCCCAGCCGCCGGGCACCTGCCCGTGGAAAAACAACGGCTCCCCAGAGTAGTATTTTTGCGGAATGATCTCGGCGAAGTAGGAGGAAGGAAAGGATGAGGAATGAGGGATGAGGGATGAG
Source organism: Pirellulales bacterium (assembly GCA_016936015.1). Lineage (GTDB taxonomy): Bacteria > Planctomycetota > Planctomycetia > Pirellulales > Thermoguttaceae > JAFGPV01. The sequence goes on along the minus strand of JAFGPV010000180.1, from coordinate 13,180 downwards.
TGGGCAGTGGGCAGTGGGCAGTGGGCAGAGGAAAGGGATGAATGCGGAACGTCGTTGGTCGTTGAAGTTTGAAACTGACTCCCAATCCCTGAATCCTGAACCCTAAACCCTGAACCCTCCGCCGCGGCCAGCAGCGTTTGGAGGCTCACGGCATGGGCCGGCAGGTGCAGGACCGGACTGGAGGGGGGGAAAAAGGGGAGATCGTTGGCCCCCAGGTCGTTCAGCACGACGTGCGGGAATTCGATCCGCCGGAGCAACGGCGGCAACGCCGGCAAATAACGTCCCCCTGGCGGCAGAAAGCCCACCAGCTCCAGACCGACGCGCCGGGCCAGTTCCAAATCGTGACGGAGATCCTCCTCGATGTGGGGGACCCGGCGAAAGGATTGATCATCATCGCTCTGAATACCGAGATCCAAGCCGCGAAGCCGCGCCAACGCCTCGGGATACGGATAGAATTTGGCGATTTGAAAGAAATGGCTGACGGCCGATTCGCGGCTCGAGATGGCGTCGCACGCGGCATCGAAGTCGGACGGATCGTAAAGCGGGTGATCCAGCCGGACGTTCAGCGCATTGCGATAGGGGAACGGATAGGCGGCCAGACAGAGCCAGATCCCCCCGGCATCTTCGATCGCGTTGCGCAACAGATCGGTGAGTCTCCGCCGCACGGCCCGACGGCCCCCCCGGTCCAGGTAGTGGGGGATTTCGACTCCACCGAACCGCCGCAGATAGACCTCGGTCCGCTCGTCCTCCAATGCGAGAAAAGGATCTTCACGGAAGGCCGGTCGAAAACGATCGACGTCGATCGGAATTTGCCCAGCGACCACGGGACGGCTCGGCCCTCGCCGACTATCGAAAAGGACAAAACGCCCCTGCGGGGCCCCGAGACTCCACGCCCGATACGGCACGCCCTCCTGTGTCAGGGCCGCAGCCAATCCGCCGGGCACTCGATCGAGAATCAGCGGCAACAGCGGAAGTTGGGGAGAAGACATGGAAGGAATGTGGAGTGCGGAATAATCAAGGCGAAGCAGGCCGGGCCGTTCTCGGCTTCGGGGGTGGAAATGAAAAAGAACCGACTCAAAGGGGACAGTCCCATTTTTGTTGACACAAAAATTGGTACAGTCCCCGAAATAGTTCCGAAACTGTCGCTTCAGAATTCGTCGCGGGGCGAACCTTACGAGAAAATCGAGCAGAAGGTCAAGAGAAGATGGGCTAGATGGTTGATATGCGGAACGAACCGCCTCCCCATTCTGCACTCCGCATTCCACATTTCACACTCACTCTCACCACCCAGTTGTGGCGAAATCGCGATTCAACTCCGCCATCCGGTTCCGCAAGGCCGGTTGATGATCCAGCAGATCGGCGATCCCCCGCCAGTCCAGACGCTCGGGTCCCAGGGCCTCGTAGAGGGTCAGGACGTGGTCCCAATCCTCTTCTTTTTCGACGGAAAGCCGCACGTCGTCACGGTCGATCTCGGTGGGGGCGGGAATCAGCCGGAGATTGAATTTTTCCGGGTGGGAATACAAGTAATGAGTAACGTGCTCGCGGTCTTCCAGCTTCTTAGCATGCCGGTCCGCCCGGCGGAGGGCGCCGGTTTTGAACCATTCGGCGTAAATTCCGACCGGCGAGAGGATGGCCGGCCGACCGTCGCGCGAGCTGTAGCTGGCGTAATCGCAGGCCGCCCAACCCTCAGCCGAGGTGACCAGACGGTCGATCAACGTCGGATCGATAAACAAGTTATCGCCCCGGACGCGGACGACCGCCTGGGCGGGATACATTTCCAAGGCCTTGACGAAACGGCCCAGCGCGTCGGGCTGACTGCCGACGAAAAGTGGGATGTCGGGCGGCACCAACTTGGCAAGGGTGTGGTGATCGGGACAGTCGCACGTCACGACGATGACACCGTCCAGCCGCTGGCTCTCCGTCACCCTGCGGATCACCCATTCCAAGACCGGCCGGCCGCCCAACCGTCGCGCCGCTTTGCAACTGATGTGCTGTACATGGCAGCACGCTTGTACGATACCCAGAGTTTTGAGCATCCCGATCCTCCTTTGTTGCTGCTCTCCATTCCGTACTCCCTTCAAAACATCAAAATGAGCGCCTCAGGATGCAACCATCTAATCTAATACCCGGGGGACAGGGAGGTCAAGAGAAATTTCTTACGCCTCCCGCCCTCCGCCTTCCCCACTCAATCCCAAGGCCGCATAGAGCCGCGGATCGGCCAAGGTATCGACAATCAGATTTGCCCCGCGGAAATCGTGGTTCCGGCTGTGGTCGGCGGGAACGGCGATGGCGAATGCCCCGGCCGCGACAGCCGCCCGGCATCCGTTCTGGCTATCTTCCAGGACGGCCATCTCCCTGGGGGGGATGCCGAATCGCGCCGCCGCCGTGAGATAGATTTCCGGATGCGGTTTTCCCTGCGTCACGTCTTCCGCCGTGAGAAAAAAGGCAAACCGGTCCTGCAGCGAGAAACGCGACAGGCAGGCGTCGAGCAGTTCCCGGGCGCTGCTGGTGGCCACGGCCAGGGGCAGATCGGCGCGGCGGAGGGCGTCCAATAGCGATAGTAAGCCGGGCATCGTCGCCAATTGCCCGTCGAGGATGCTCAAAAAGATCCGGTTCGACTCCACGGCAAGCTCCTGCCAGGTCTCCGAAAGACGGTGCCGGCGGATCATGATCTCGAAACTTTCCCGCGGCGGAAGCCCCATCATCTCGTCCTTCAGCGACCCGGTGAATTCACAACCCCGACGCCGCAGCAACTCGCCGCCGGTCATCGTGTAAATATCTTCGGTGTTGAACATCAAACCGTCCATGTCGAAAACTACGGCACGCATGGGAGAGGTTGGGGGCTGGGGGCTGGGGGTTGGGGGAACGGCCAACGCTGATTATTCGTCCAACTTGTAAATCACGTATCCTCGATTCTCGTAGACGGTGGGGAGCCTCAGGGGGATGTAAGTAAAGTCGCTTGGTTCCGCGGAGTCCTCCGTAAGGGGAGGCATAATCCAGGGCGTCTTGGGGACAATCGCATAGCGGGCTTGGTATTTCCGAGCGAGCCGTTCCAGCCGTGGCACGCCGAGGGACGCGAGATTGTTGCGCCAGCGGAATCCCGGCTCGGTCCGGCCCGTGGCGTAAACCTCCTGCAACCGCCGCCACCACGCGACGATCGATCGGGCGTCCTGCGGAACGTCCTTCCAGGTAACCACTTCCGGCCGGCCCGTGTACCAGGTGAACGTCTGGCTCAGCCGCGGAGTGAAGAAGCGCGCCGTGGGAGGCGTGTTCTGCCGCACCCAATCGCAGGCGGCGCACCACGCTTCCGGGTCGGGGAGCCGGTCGGTCCGGGGCCAGCCCGGCTGCAATCGAAGAGCGGCGTAGTCTCCGAAATGAAGGCCCGTCAACACCAGCGCCACGGCCAGCCAGAACTTGCCCGTGGTCAGTTTGACCGTCGCCGCCAGCCAGGCCCCGGCCGTCAGGGCCACGCCCAGCGGCACGGCCGCGTCGGCCAGACGGTACCAGTAGAACCTCAGCAGTCCGGCCGTCAGCGGCCGGGAAATCAAGCTCGTAAAGTTAATCAACACCCCGATGAACATCAGGCAGAACACGGCTTGAATGAAAGTTTTCAACAGGTGGCAGGCTGGGGGAGAGAAAGGGATGAGGGATGAGGGATGAGGGATGAGGGCTTGGTGCTCCGCAATCCCGCGTCCCTCGCCTTCCTTCTCCACCCGTCGGCAGAGGATGAAAAATAAAATGCCAAGCAGCACAAAACGCAGGATGAAGACCGGTTTGATCTGCAACAGATCGAGGTGGTGCGGCAAGCGCGTAAAGACGTGGAGGACGTCGGCTTGCCGGATGGTTTCGGCGTCGACGTCCCGGTTGAGGAGAACGGCGGGAATCAATCCCGGCAAGGCGAGGAGGAATCCGCCCAAGAGGCCGGGCAGCATTTTCCACAACGGGGGCTGGGGGCTGGGGACTGGGGGCTGGGGAGTGGAGAGTGGAGAGTGGCGATTCCTCTTGATCCTGTCTCCAGCCTCCAGCCCCCCGCCCCCAAGCCCCTTTTCACACTTCAAAATCAGCCACGTTACGCCCGCCGCCAAAGCGGCCCAACCGCCCACCAACACGTGGAACATCGACGCCAGGCCGAACCACAGCCAGGCGCGGTTCCAGAGGCCGCGAAACAGGGACTCCAGGGCCAGCAGCACGAAAACGTAGGCCAGCCCCTTGGCCTCGAAGCCGCCGATGATCCATTCGCCGGCCATGGGAAACCGATCCACCAGCAGCGCAAACAGGGCCGCGGTCAGGACCGCCCAACCCGGCCGGGGCACGACGGACCAACTCAGCCGCCGCCACGCCCAGGCCAGCAGCGCCCAGGTCGCCAGCCGGCCGATCCAGGCCACGGCCGGCAGGGGCAGAAACCGCGTCGGCCAGCCGCAGGTGAAATAAAAAACCGGATGCGCGGCGGCCGATTCGAGAAAGAAATCGCCCTGCCCCCAGTCCGGATTCCAATAATGCGCCGCCTTGCCCAGGTAGTAGGGTTCGTTTGAATCCGGGACCGGCCAGGCCCCTTGCAGCGCAAAAAGAGCGAAGATCACGAGGATTTCGCAGGCGGCAAGCCATCGGGAAGACGAAAAATGAGTCATGAGCCAGAATTTTACCCGTTCCCCTAGGGGCGGTACACCGGGGAAAAACGACTTCAGCGGGAAAACCGCAACTGAAGTCTCACAAAATCGAAAGAAGCGTTCCCCAGCCGGCGGCTAACAGCCGCCGAGAAACATGGAAGATCCCCACGGCGGCTGTTAGCCGCCGGCTACCCAATCATTGCTTCCTAATCCACATTATAATATATCAAGATTTCCTCCCCGGCGATTGACCGCCGACTCTCGGTGGGAATAATGAGAGGGCTCTCACCTTCCCCTCAAGCCTGAAACCATGATTTCTCAAATCCGCTTGCAATTGATTGCCGCGCTCTGCCTGCCCCTCCTTGCCGGATGCACGCCGCCGAAGCCCGATCCACACGCGGGAAAAACATCCCCGATCCTGAAGGGAGTCAAACTCCAACTGCTGGTCGTCGACGATCCCGCGCTGGCCAAGGCCATTGAGCGGATGCGCGGGCAGTGGCAGGCGGAAACCGGCTCGGAGTATACGGTCCGCCAATCCGACGGCATGTGGACGGGCGAAACCGACGGGCTGGCCGCCGACGCCGCCATCATCCCCTCGGCCCTGCTTGCTCCGATGGCGGAAAAGAACCACTTGGCGCCGCTGCCGACAGACTTCGAAAACAATCCGGCCTGGGGCGAGATTTTCGACCTGCTGAAGCTTCACGAGGCCGACTGGGGCGGGAAGGTCTATGCCGTGCCCTTCGGTTCCCCCGTGCTGTTTTTGTATTATCGTGCCGACCTGCTGGAAAAGATCGACGCAACGCCCCCCGAAACCTGGAAAGAGTATCAGGAACTTGCCCGGCGGTTGGCTGCGGATAACCCCCCCGGCACAGAATCCTGGTCGGGCGTCTTGGAGCCGTTGGCGCCCGGTTGGTCGGGCTTGGTGCTGCTGGCCCGGGCGGCGTCCTATGCCAAGCATCACGACAACTACTCTACGCTTTTTAATATTCAAACGATGGAGCCGCTGATCGCCGGCCCGCCATTTATCCAGGCCCTGGAGGAAATGGTCGCCACGGACCAATCCGCTGCGCAGCTCATGCTCCGCCTCGACCCGGCCGGCGTGCGGCAGGCCTTCTGGCAGGGAAAATGCGGGATGGCAATGACCTGGCCCTCTGCGACGGCCGAGATCCTTCACTTTGCGGAGGAGAACAAGAAATCGCTGCCGGGGGAGGACCTCGGCATCGCCGAACTCCCCGGCTCAACCCGGGTTTACAGCCTCGCCGATCGGGCTTGGGTCGATCGCAAGGAGGGCGAATCGACACGGGTGCCGCTGTTGGCCGTCGCCGGCCGAGTGGGGGTAGTCAGCGCTCAATCCACGCATCCCGAAGCGGCGTTCCGCCTGTTGCAGCGGCTCTCCGATGCGAAGATCAGCGGGGAAATCTGCCCCGCCAGTCCCGCGACCACTCTGTTTAGAAACTCCCATCAACAAAATCCCCAATCGTGGGGAGAAGAACCGATCCCGGCTAAAACCATGGTCGATTATGCCGCAATGCTCTCTACGGCCATGCGTCGCACCGAGTGGCTGGCCTTCCGGCTCCCCGGCCGAGAGGAATACCTCTCGGCACTGGACGAGGCGGTCCGATCGGCCGTCCTCGATAAGGCATCGCCGGAAGCCGCCCTGAAAAAAACTGCCGCACAATGGCGAAAAATCACCGAAAAACGCGGCAAAGAGGCCCAGCTCAAGGCCTATCTGCACAGCCTGGGACTGGAAGAGTAGGAAGGATGAAGGATGAGGGATGAAGGATGAAGGATGAGGAAAGAGATTACCTCGTTCCGAAATTGGAGTTTCGGAACGAGAAATTTTGTCATTTGACATTCGTCATTTATCATTCTTTCGTCCTTTGGATTTCGACATTTGTCATTCCCCCTCCCACCCCTTTTGACAATCCCCCCGCCGAACTTTAGAATAAGGCACTTGTCCCAAACAGAAGGATCCTTGGGGGTGTAGCTCAGCTGGGAGAGCGGTTCGTTCGCAATGAACAGGTCAGGGGTTCGAGTCCCCTCACCTCCACTGATGGATTGTGAAAAACGTCCGGAACAGGAACTGTCATCACTTCGGTTTATTTCTGATCGGCTCGACAACCTGTTTCCAGTATTTCTGAATCTTCGCCAAGTCGAGATTTCTTCCGAACAGATCGGGAGCTTCATCGGGCGGCACGTGAATACAGAGGGGCTTGCCTTCTGAATCATTGACAAAGAGCTGGAAGTCTTTTGTGGGATGAATCAGATCACCGGTCACTTCAAAGATGTACTCGCCCTTGCTGTTCGATCCGATATCAAATGGAACGGGAGGGAAGCGCGTGAAATTTTTTTGTGCCTCTCGCCATAGACAACCGATCGCCGGCGCGCCGTTACGGTAGCCTACCACGCCAACGTACCATTGCACAATTTTTCCCTGGGAAGAGGTCGTCCCCGAGGTGCTCCACGAATCATTAGGCGCCACGGGTCTCGTGCCTAGCCAGCAAGCCAGGGCCAAAAGGACCGTGAGAAGCAGCAAAGAACGCAAGGAAAACTGAAATCGCTGCGGTAGGTTTGGAGAATCTCCCCCTGAACGTGGCTCACTCTGATTTCCTGCTGCGGAAGAGACGCGATTCAGATGGTAGAGTAAAACCGAATTAATCAACGCCCAAATCCCAAGAAATATTACGCCGATCCATTGATCGACTCTGAAAAAAAGGAAACCGTAAACGAATGCTTGGATGAGGCTAACCGTGGCACAGAAGGCCGTGAGGATAGAAAAGATCAACGCAATGATAATCCCGGTGCGGCTACCCCGGGAAACGGCGACGCCCGAGAATATAAGGATTAATCCATTACAATCGAAGAGACCCTGCTGCGCAAGTGCAGTGATGAGGCCGACGACGCCGAAGAAAACTACTGACTTGCCGACATGTTTCATGGGCACCGATCTCTGCTGGTCGGTCCTGTAGAAGCCCTCTGGAGGAATCATTGGAGAGGATGGTTTTCATTTCTCACCACCGACCTCCCCCTTCTGTGCTTCACTTTTTGCCTTCTCGTCGCTGGCTTTTCCATCCGCTTTCAATTGGGGCGTCAGAATGACCGTGACCGCGGTGCCGCGGGGGGGAATGCGGTCGGGATTGGCCTGGTAGACCAGGTCGGCGTTGGACTGACTGCTCTCGACCGGCAGATCGAGCATGGCGCTGGAGAAATTCGAGACGCAGATGAAGTCGCCCCCTTCGGCCTTGTAGTACTGCTTTCCGGTGGTTTCATCTTTCCAGAACCCGCTGCCGGCGAAGACCCAGTCGGATGCGAGCGGCTCGCCGGTCTGCATGTTCTTGATCCAGTCCTGCGCCCGGGCGGTTTGCACCTTGCCTTGTGCATCTTTCCAGTGGACCGTGATCTCGATTTCGGTTCCCGCGGCGGGGGTGTATTGTCCCTCGGGACCATACTGGACGGGATGCCCCGGCTTCGCTCCCATAAGCAACAGCGCAGTGTGGACGACGGCGGCCTCGGTGGGGACGGAGAGGACGGCCTCGTGTTCCTTGGTGCCTCGCAGACAGGCGAACATTTCCAAAGGAGACTCGGACTGGCAGACTTCGCCGAGCAGGACGACCCGTCTGTTCTTCGGATCAATCCAGACGGGATAAGGACAATCCGGGTAGTGTTTCAGATCCTCCGGATGATCGACCAGCGGCTCGCCCAGCGAGGCCACGTATTTTTTCAATTCCTCAAGGCGCCGGGCCTCGTTTTCCTTTTCGAGGGCCTCTTGCGCTTCTTTCCTTTCCTTTTCCTCTTCCTTGCGGAGACGCTGCGACTGAAGGATCTCCGAAATTTCGGAATCCTCCGATGCGGCTGCGGAAGGATCGATCTTGTCGGGAGCCTCCTCCGGCGGCCGGGCTTCCGGAGCCGCCGCGTCAGAAGAAGGCGAAGACGGCGTTTGCTGCGGGAGATTCGGGGGCGGGGTCTCGGCCGTGCGCGTGCAGCCGATGATCCCCACGCCCGGCAGAAAAACTGCCAAGACCCAGAAAAAACCAAAAATAAACGTCCGGTTCCGGAGGGTCGTTTCCATAACGAGGGTCCTTTCGAGGTAACGGGGAATCCTTCTGATCCCTCTCCGGCAGTCTATGACAGAAAGACCCGTTTCGCAAGGATCCCTTGAAGATCAAGGGCGGGGAGAAGGGGAACTCGAAGACGGCGGATTCCGCGTTTTCCATTCCCAGAATCCGCTACCCGATCCATTTTGGACGATCTGGAGAATGTCGTCGTAGGCCCGGAAAAAGGCGGCCACGACGTCGGGATCCCATTGTTTACCCGCCCCTGCCCTGAGGATGTCCGCGATTTTCTCCTGCGGCAGGCCGGAGCGGTAGGGCCGATCGCTGCTCATGGCATCGAAGGCGTCGGCCACCGCGACGATGCGGGCCGCCAGGGGAATCGCCTGAGAATTGAGTTGGAGCGGATAGCCGCCCCCGTCCCACGCCTCGTGGTGATACAGCACGACCGGCAACACGTTTTCGAACTTGCTCAGGTCGTGCAAAATATGATGTCCGATTTGTACGTGGCTTTTAATGCGTTCGTATTCCTCGGAGGAGAGTTTGCCCGGCTTGCGGAGCACGCTGTCTTCCACCCCGATCTTGCCGACGTCGTGCAATAATCCCGCCAGATAGATGGTGTGGAACATCTGCGGATCGCAACCCAACTCTTGCGCCAGGCGGACGGCCACCCGGGCCACCCGGTCGCTGTGGCCGCAGGTGTAAGGATCTTTGGCGTCGATGGCGGAGGTCAGCGCCCGGACGATGCCGTCCAGCAGTTCCGACTGCTGCCGATACAATTCGATGTTGCCGCTATGGATGCCCAGGATGGCGGCCACGGAATTCATCAAGCTCGCCTCGACCGTGCCGAATTCCCCCCCGTCGACGTGATTGAAGGCCGTCAGGTACCCAAAGAGGTTTTCCCCCTCGGCCAGCGAGACCACCATCAGTTGTTCAATTTCCGGCAGCGGCCAGTCCGTTCTGATCGTCGTCGGGAGATTCAGCACCAGCGGTTGATGGGGAAAAGTCGACCGGCACCTCGGGCGCACGGCACCCTCCGGACTGTTCCGGTAACAAGCGTCGATCACCTTTTCCTCGCTGAAGTACGCCATCAACGCCGTAAACCGTTTTTCATCCACCGGGCAATCGCCGCGGGTCATAAACAACGGCGTCGTCCGGGCGGTGTGCGTCAGCGATCTGGGAGCATCGGGCACCGGAAGCAACTGCAAGGCAAATCCCCTCGCCGGAATCACCTCGTCCAACCACTCCAAAGCCCCGCGCCCCAATTCTTCGTCGCTTTGGGAAATTTTCAGATTCTGCGTCAGCCGGTGCAGGAGGCTGATTTCTTCATAGGTCGCCGCCAGGTGAATCGACAGTCGTCCCGCCTCGTGCTCCCACTTCACAACCTGCCCGCACAACTGGAGCTGATCGAGCACCAACCGGCCCACGCGGAGCAACATCTCCGCGGTCCAGGGCGTTTGCCCGGCGGCCCAATCCGGCACCGTCGCGGGATCCAAGCCCAGACGCCCGGCCGCCGCCGAAAGGTCCTCTTCCGGTCCGACCGCCCGCGTCAGAAACGTCCCCACCGCCACCCACGCCCGACCTTCCGCATCGACGATTGGCAAGGCCAGCACGATCAACGGATCCTCCTCACCGAGAAACTCCGGCTCCTGGCTCCGAGACACCACTCGGCATAATTCGGACCAGTTCAATCCCTCCCCTTTTGGCTGTTGCGGTGAAAGGGACACCGGCGCACCGGTTTCGCCGTCATAAAGCGAAAATTGCACCCCGAATCCCCGAGCCAGTAACCGTTCGCACTCGCTGTCCAGCCGGATCGGCGAGCCGGAGAGAACATCGGGATTTTCACATTCGACGAGGCTCATTGCCGCAAGACGGGGAAAAAAAGGGGTAATGGGGCCAGAGAACCGGGCCGTCCCCGGCCCCGGACTAAACTGAAGAAACGCTCAACGGGATTATTAAGCAATACCTTCCGCTGATTAAAAGAATAGTTTACATTCCCGATTTCATATCGGTACTCTTCGATTATTTGCCGGAAAAGCCCCGGAATCCACGATAATTAGCCCAAGAACTCCGCAAAATGCGATTGTGCCAATTTTTCAAAACCGCACCCTAACCTATCGCAAACACGCCTCGGGATCGCCATTCCTAGAAGGGCCGAACAGGGCAGATAAAATCACCCCCCGAGGGTGCGGCATCGTTCCCGTTTTCAAATCGCACACTACTTTGGCTTGTTCGGCTTTCCATTCGAGCGGGGTGACTGTGCGCGGCGGAGTTCGGCTTCGATTTTCAGCTTCTCATGGAAATAGGCGTTCCGGATCCGGCCGTAGTAGGCCTTGGTGGCCCAGATGTCGGCCGCGGCCAGCAACACCACCCAGAGAATCAACAACAACACCGCCGCCCAATAAAGCAGAAAGAAGAGATCCGAGTCGATCCACCGGGGGAGCAACTCTCCGACAAAAAACGCCGCCCCGGCCAGGCCGAGCATTACGCTGGTCTGCATCCGGCGACGGTGCCGCCGCCGGCGGTAGTCGTACTCGTCCTGGGTGATCAACTCCGGGCGGACCCGGCGCCACTGCCGGAGGTGTCCGAGGATCAGTCCCCCGGAGACCAGCAGCAACATTCCCGATACCACGGCGGAAAACCAAAGGTCCATAAGTCACTTCGTCGTCTTCAGCCACTCGGCGATCACCCAGCCGACTTTGGCCAGGCTCAGCGGCGAGCATTTGTCGGGGGTGTCGGCCGTGGTGTGCCAATACCGATTTTCCGGCGAGACCGGGTAGTCGAAATCGATCACGTCGACGAACGGTATCCGGCCGATGTTGTGCAGCACCACGTGGTCGTCCTGGACTTCGTGCTTGGGCCGGGCGATGAACTCCTTCACGCCCAACCGCGCCGCCGTGTTCCAAATCTGGGCAACCAGCGGCCGGCTGTCCCGCCAGACCAGGGTGCTGCGGTCCTGATAGATCTGTAAATCCCGGTCGCCGATCATGTCCAGCAGCACGCCCCAGCGGTAGCGGTAGGGCGGCGGTCGGTCGACGTACTGCCGGGAAAAATACCAGGCGCCGAGAAACATCGGTTCGCCTTCGGAAAAGATGTATTCCTCGCCGTCGAGAAACAACAGGTCGATGCCGTACCGGTATTTCTCCTTGGATTGGGAAATTTCCTTGCCCAGTTCCATCAGGAGCGCCACGCCGCTGGCGTTGTCGTGGGCCCCGACAAACACGCCCCGCGGATTCTCGGGATCGAGCATGGGGAAGGGGAGCGTATCGTAGTGGGCGGCCAGCAGGATCCGCTGTTTCTTCTCCGGAAAGAAATGCACCAGGAGGTTGGCCATTTCCACCGGTTTTCCATCCCGGGGATCGCGGGCCTGGAACCGCTGCAACTCGACCGGGGCACCCAGCTTTTTAAAGTGTTCCTCCAGGAGTTTCCGTTGGGCGAGCATTCCCGGTGAGCCGCTGGGCCGCGGCCCAATCGCACAGATCCGCTTGAGGTACTCGTAGGCCCGGGTCCCGTTAAACGGAATATCTTTCAATTCGAACTTCGAGACGGCCGTTTCCGCCCGGTTCCAGCCGCCGTCACTTCCCCAAAGAAACCACGACGCGGCCGCCGCGCCGACGGCCAGCAGCGCCGCCAGGAAGAACCACGTCGATCGGGAAATTCCCCTCGGCCGCGCCGCCGGCGCCGGCCGGCGCGGCTTCTCCGTGGCAAGCAGCGTGTTGGAATTGGCTCGTATCATTCTGTTAAAAAGCTGATAATTATTATGCTGTAATGATTTGCCGATATCCGACTTACGAAAACCTATGAAAATCCGCAATTGACTGAATGCGGTGAAAAAGGTTTTCGAGAAACTATTTTAGTATACGCGAATTTTTGGAAAAGTAGGGATAGGATAATGTCTGGACTATTGATTTGCTTCTTGATGCCGTTAAAATAATATTTTATTGTACACCCCTCTGATAGGGGCATCGAGAGACCTGTGAGTTTTTGTAAGGCGAACTCTGGACAGGGAGAGGTCGCGATCATGGCAAAAGTTCCGGTTGGCTCTTCTCTTGAACCCAAATCGCTTCGCGAACTTTTGGCTATTTCCCCGGATCAACTTGGCAGGGTCGATATTGCCCGCGCGAATCTTCTATGCGCTGAAGGATTGCCGGGGGCGGAAGACGTAAACGTCAATCGCTATCTGTCCATTCTCTACCTTTGGGCTAAACGAATCGAGGTTTTGACCGGCAAACACCTTGATGGTTTCCATCGCAATCCAGACCAATATGAGAACTCGGAAGCCTATTGGCGGACGCTTGCCCTTACGACCGTTCTTCGGAAAGAGTTTAACGTTCGGTACAAAATGGAGCGGATCGACCAGGAAGACTGGTCTGATTCACGTGATATATTGATTCACGGCTTGCTTGGCCCGAATCGTACGGGCACCTGTACTTCATTGCCAGGGCTATCGCGCACTCTGGGCAGTTTGGGCTGGCGCGGCAAGGGCGAATTCGATAAGATGATTCCTTCACGTGATATGAATGT
>JAFGPV010000179.1 GCA_016936015.1 Pirellulales bacterium | reverse complement strand
GGGGACGACTATCCCGACTACGTGACGCCGTTGGCCCGCGCGGTCGCTTCGGGAGACGTTGACCGCGGCGTGGCGATCTGCGGCAGCGGCGTCGGCGCCTCGGTCTGCGCCAACAAGATCCACGGCGTCCGCGCCGCATTGATCCACGATCACTTCTCGGCCAAGCAGGGGGTCGAGGATGATCACATGAACGTGCTGTGCATGGGGGGCCGAACCGTGGGGCCCGCGGTGGCATGGGATCTCGTGCAAACGTTTTTGGCGGCGGAGTACAGCCAGGCCGAACGCCATTTGCGCCGCCTGGGCAAAGTCGCCGCTTTGGAACTTGCGAAAACATAGATATTGAGGAGAAACTCATGGGAGACGATAAGAACGCCGAACTGGCCATCAATACGATACGGACTCTATCGATCGACGCGGTGCAGCAGGCCGAATCGGGGCATCCCGGGACGCCCATGGCGCTGGCCCCGTTGGTCTACGCGCTCTGGAACCGTGTGATGCGCTTCGATCCGCAGGATCCCATTTGGCCCAATCGCGATCGATTCGTGTTGTCCAACGGCCACGCCTCGATGCTGCTTTGGTCCATTCTCCATCTGACCCGAACCCAGGCCGTGAACGCCGATTACGAAACGATTGGGCGGCCTGCCGTTTCGCTGGACGACATTCGCCGCTTTCGCCAGCTTGGCAGTCGGGCGCCGGGTCACCCCGAGTATCACTGGACGTCCGGCGTCGAAACCACGACCGGGCCTTTGGGCCAAGGCATTGCCACCAGCGTCGGAATGGCGATTGCCCAGAAATGGCTCGCTAACCGCTACAACCGGCCGGGCTTCGACGTTTTCGACTACAATATCTACGCGGTGTGCGGAGACGGCTGCTTGATGGAGGGCATCGGGTCCGAAGCGGCCTCGCTGGCGGGCCATTTGGGCCTCGACAATCTCTGCTGGATCTACGACAACAACCATATCACCATCGAAGGGAACACCCGGATTACGTTCACCGAAGACGTCGAGGCGCGGTTCCTGGCATACGGTTGGAACGTCCTGCGCGTCGGCAACGCCAACGACATCGAGCGGATTGAAAATGCTCTGGAGATGTTTCACAAGACACCGGAGCGCCCCACGATCATCGTGTTGGACAGCCACATCGGTTACGGTTCTCCCCATAAGCACGATACGGCCGCGGCCCACGGCGCGCCGCTCGGCGAAGAAGAGGTCCGGCTCTGCAAGCGTTTCTACGGCTGGCCCGAGGACGCCAAGTTTCTGGTGCCGGACGGCGTCTACGATCATTTCGCCTCGGGAATCGGCGCGCGCGGCGCGGAAGCCCGCAAACAGTGGAATGACCTGTTTGCCGCCTACGCCGGCCAGTACCCGGATCTTGCCCGCGAGATCGAACTGATCGAGAAGCGGGAACTCCCGGACGGGTGGGATCGGAATCTTCCCCTCTTTCCCGCCGACGCGAAAGGCATGGCGGGCCGCGACGCCTCGGGCAAGGTGTTGAACGTGCTGGCGCAGAACATTCCCTGGTTCTTTGGAGGCGCCGCGGATCTCGGACCATCGACCCGAACTTTCTTGAAGTTCGAAGGATCCGGCGACTTCCAGTCCGGAAGTTGGGGAGGCAGGAACTTCCACTTTGGGATCCGCGAGAATGCCATGGCGGCGATCCTCAACGGCCTTTCGCTGTCCAAACTTCGCGTCTATGGCGGGACGTTCTTCATTTTCAGCGATTACGCGCGGCCGGCGATCCGGCTCTCCGCGCTGATGGAACTGCCGACGATCTTCATCTTCACCCACGACGCCATGGGAGACGGCGAGGACGGCCCCACGCATCAGCCGGTCGAGCAGCTCGCCTCCTTGCGAGCAGTTCCCGGGCTGATCACGTTGCGTCCCGGCGACGCCAATGAGGTCGTCGAAGCCTATCGCTACATCATGCAATTGCGTCACATGCCGGCGGTCCTGGCGCTGTCGCGTCAGGCCCTGCCGACCTTGGATCGGACGAAGTACGCCTCGGCCTCCGGAGTCGCGCGGGGAGCTTATGTGCTCGGCGACGCGCCGGGCGGAGACCCGGAGGTGATCCTGATCGCCACGGGCAGCGAATTGATCCTGGCGGTCGAGGCCCACGAGCAGTTGACCGCCGACGGCGTCCGCTCGCGCGTCGTCTCCATGCCTTCCTGGGAAATCTTCGAGCAGCAGTCGGAAGAGTACCGCGACAGCGTGTTGCCGCCGTACGTGACGGCAAGGATCGCGATCGAGCAGGCATCGACGTTTGGATGGGATCGCTACGTCGGCCCCCTGGGCCGCGTCATCGGCATGAAGACGTTCGGGGCCTCGGCGCCGCTTAGGGAACTGCAAAGAAAATTCGGTTTCGAGCCGGAGAACGTCGTCGAGGCCGCCTACGAAGTGCTCGCCGGAAAATGCGTGGCTCAGACGGTATGTTGACGCCCTGTTCGGCGGCACGCGATGTTCCGACCGGCGCCGTTCCGAGGAGGACGTCTGATTCGTCACCCTGGGGGGATTTGCCCGATGTCAACGATCGCTCCGCCGCGGGCGCCTGGTTCCGGTCTGCGTGTCGATATCCGCTCGGAGGGAGCCGCCGCCGTGAACGCCCTGGCGATGCTCTTACTCAGCCAAGGCGTTTCGATGCTTCTGATGGGGGGTGAAATGGGGCGTACGCAAAGGGGCAACAACAACGCCTATTGCCAGGATAATGAGCTGAGTTGGCTGGACTGGAGCTTGCGGCAAACCAACGCGGAATTGATCCGCTTCTGCCAAGCCCTGATTGCGTTTCGGAAGGCCCAGCCCGCTCTGAGACATCCCCGCTTCCCCGGCTGCTGTAAAGACCAGTCCGGCCGCCTGGAGCTTACTTGGCACGGCACGCAGCCGTGGAGAGCCGATCTGTCCGGTTCGAGCCGCGTGCTGGCGTTTCAAGCCAGACTGCGAGGCGAAAATAGGGATGATATCGTTTATGCGGCTTTTAACATGTACTGGGAGACGTTGCCCTTCGAGCCGCCGGAATTGGCTGATGGGCGGCGATGGCACGTCTTCGCCAACACAGCAGCAGCATCTCCCCATGACGTGTACCCGCCCGGCGACGAACCGCCGCTGGAGGATCCGAAACGGTTGCTGGTCGGCGGCCGCGGCGTGGTCATTCTCGTCGCACGCTGAGAATACCGATCGAAGGGGACCATTCCGGGAGTGAGTTCATGCTTGAGACCTGTTCCATGAATCAACTCGAATCGGTCCCAGCCGATCGCACGACCGTTACGGGCTTCTTGACCGTCTGTTTATTGGCGACACTTGTCGGCGCCGTTGCCGGATCGTTTGGCGCCGCCTTTCACTACGGTGTAGATGCCACGGTTAGCGTGTACGCCGCTTTGGCGACCGCACTGGCTGGCCACCCGCTCCTGACGGCCTTCTCGGCGGCATTACTGGGCGCCTTGATGACGGCAGCCGCCTTCATGCTGGTCCGACGGTACGCGCCCGAGGCGGCCGGAAGCGGCGTCCAGGAAATCGAGGGCGCCTTGTCAGGATTGAGGCCACTGTGCTGGTGGCGGTTGATTCCCGTGAAGTTTGTTGGTGGGGTGCTGGCCATGGGGGCCGGATTGGTTCTCGGCCGTGAAGGTCCCTCGGTCCATGTTGGAGGATGTGTGGGCCGGATGATCGGTGAAAAGGCCAAAGCCACTGTTGAGACCCTGAATACGCTGATCGCCTCAGGCGCGGCCGCCGGGTTGAGCGCGGCCTTTGGCGCACCGCTGGCCAGCGTTATATTCGTCACCGAAGAGATGCGCGACAAATTCCGTTACTCCTTCCTCTCGATTCACGCCGTCGCCCTGGCCTGTGTCGCCGCAAAGATCATGAACGACCAGGTATTCGGCCGAGGCCCTCTGCTGCCGCTTGAGTTGAAAATGAACCTGACCCATGCCGGCCCGGTTGCTGACGAAATTTATGGTTTTGCGCCCCTATTTCTGGGTCTCGGTGTGCTGATTGGGCTGGGCGGCGCAGCATTCAACACGATCCTCTTAAAGTGTCTCCGAACCACCGATCGTTTGAGTTCTCGCTCGATGTTCATTTTCGTCCTCGGGATTGGCGGTCTTGCCGGGGCATTGACGGCGATGGCGCCCGAGTTCGCCGACGGCGGAGAATCCCTGATTGAGAAAGTATTCTTTCATTCACCGACCGCGAGCTTTTTGTTGATGCTCATGATAGCGCGCACCGGTGTCGTCTTTTTCAGCTATTCCGCGGGCGTTCCCGGCGGCATCTTCTTTCCCTTGCTCACCCTGGGCGCAGTCTCTGGAATGGCCTTCGGCGTTTTGGCCCAAATGTTACTTCCCGAGTTGCCCGTTCATCCGTCGGTGCTCGCGCTGGCGACCATGGGCGGGCTGTTTGCGGCTACCGTGCGGGCGCCGCTGACGGGCATTGTCCTGGTGTCCGAACTGACTTGGAGCTTTCAATTGCTGCCCCCGCTGATTCTGACCTGCTTTGCCGCTTCGTTGACCGCCCAACTGATGGGCAGCCGGCCCGTGTATGAACTGTTGCTGGAACGTACGCTGGCGTTGGAAGCTCGCAAGACTGGTTGTAGGACCTCAAAATGACGACATGCGAAACCAAGGTAGCCGGTAAGAGTCGCGGCGAAAAAAAGGCGGTTGATGTTGGCCGCCGCCCAGTGGATTGTATAAAACACGGACCGTGAGGCAAAAAGGGGAGGCATCGTTGGCCGCGCAGGGTTGGAGGAAAATCCCATCTTGGCAACGGCGCAACGTTTTTTCGATACAAGGGCGCAGCGCTTCAGGCGAACTGCGATCTCTTGGTAGGGAAAAATTATGTCCTGCGCCGGCGAGAAGCCGACAGGAATGAAGCCGTCTGGCGACGCCATAACAGCGCCGCCGCTCCCGCGATCAGCAGCGTCAGCGAGGTTGGCTCGGGCACGTGGACGCCGGCCACTCCGCCGGTCACTTCCATCCCGTAGTTGCTGAGCAACAGATTCAGGTCGGCGTAGTTCACTTCCTCGTTGCCGCCGTCCAGCGCGTAATCCGTCCCGCCGGCCGAGCCGGCGACCACGCCCGTGCCGCTGATCGAATGGCGCAGCGGATGCAGGTGGATATCCAGGAGGTGTGTGGCCAGGAATATGCCGCCACCGACCTGGCGCTGAGCACGTTGTATCCGTGATCTGGGGCAGCCGCGGCTTCATCCGACGTTAGTTCGCCAGGTTGTGCTCCAGTCGGTAGTGCTTTGTCAAGTCTTAAAAAGGAGGTTGGGTGCCATGTCACACTTGCGTGGGCATGGCACCCATAATCTTAATAATGACAAAGCAGTAGGTTGAGGTTCGGCTTGGATTCTTTTCCTCAGGGAAGGAGTCTCAGCCAATTGCTTTGTCGAGTGTTGGTACCTTCCCGTGTCACATCGCTCTTGCCTGGGCGCGTTGTAAGGAATCTATCGGACGTATCGGCGGGAAGTCGTTGCAAACGGTGTTTCCGGAGCTGCCGTCGTCTCACGGAGACGCCGTGGTTTGTCCACGTGCTAGCGTAGTAATAGAACGTCTTTCTCGGCCGGCGGCAACCTGAAAAACAAGCATGGGGTGGCAAGTCAGTGTCGAGAAGACTGAAGCCAGATTGTCTTCTCTTTGCCATGAATATCCGCCAACCCGTCAGTATGTTGTATTCCTGCCTCCACGGTATTCTGCGGCGGCCGCTGCTGGGCACTCTGGGCGTGGCCGTTATTGGGACCACGGCGTCGCTGTGCTTTTTTTCGGAGTTGCGGAATAAAGAGCGCAAACAGTTGAAACGCGAATTTCAGCAGTCTGCCCAGGATCGGATCTCCACCATCCGGCAGACGCTCGATTATAACACCCTGATTTTAGAGGCCGTCCGGTCGTTCTACGATGGATCGGAAAGGGTGCAGCGTTGGGAGTTTTGTGCTTTTGTCGCACCGCTGCTTCGAAACCATTCGAGCGTCCGTGCCCTGGAATGGGTTCCCCGAGTGCCGGACACCGAACGAAAAGATTTCGAATCCGCCGCGGCGCGCGACGGTCTGGTGGACTTCCACGTGGTTGAGGCTGGTCCTCAGGGTGCGATAATCCGCGCGCCCCCGAGGGAGGAGTATTATCCGATCAATTACGAGGAGCCCTCTCAGGGAAACGTTGCTGTATTGGGATTTGACTTGGCGACCGTTCCCGCCTGTCGCAACGCGATGCGCCGGGCGTGCGCCACGGGGCAACTGGCCGTGACCTCCCGGATGGAGCTTGATGGCGACACCCCGGAACCGTCGCAAGTGCTTTTCTTTTTGCCCGTTTATCGCCGTAACGCTCCTTCCGGTTCAGCGGAAGAGCGGCGTGCCAATCTCCTCGGATTTGTCGTAGGAGTCTTTCGTATCCGAGGAATCGTCGAAGAAGGCATATCCACCCTGTCGCGAGGGAACATTCATCTTGCCATCTGGGACGAGACCAGCCCCCCTCACGAGCAACTCCTGTACGTTCATCTTTCGCGGGCGATGAATGGAAATGGCCAAGCGGTGGAGACGCCTCCCGCTGAACCGTGGAACGCTTTCTATTACACCGAGCGGTTGGACCTCGGCGGACGCACGTGGAAGTTCGGCTGCACGCCGGGGCCGGGCTTCCTCGCCTTCCGAGGCGATTGGCAATCCTGGATGGGCCTGGTCTTCGGATTACTGACGACGGTTTTCGTGGTCGCCTATTTGATCTTTGCCGGAATTTATTTGCGGAACAACGAACGGCTGGCCGCCGATCTGACGCAGACCGTCAAGGCGCTTGAAAGTGAAATCGCCGAGCGGACCAACGGCGAGAAAAAACTCCGCGAAAACGAACATTACCTTCAGGCGATCTTCGACTCGGCCGGATCGGGCATCTTGTTGGTCGACGCCGGATCGTTCATCATCCATGACATCAACGCCTATGCCGCGACGATGATCGGATTGCCGGAAGACGAAATCCTTTCGCGGCAAAGCGAGCAATTTTTCGACGGCGAGACGAATGAGGATCTGCGACGGCTCTTCTCCGCCAGCGGCAAAACGGAGCCCGTGGAACGGGAACTAATCACCGCCTGGGGCCAGCGGGTGGCCATTCTGATGACGCTCACTCCCATTTTGTCTCGCCGGCGGAAATACGCCCTGGTTTGTTTCGTGGACATTCGCCCCCAGAAGGCGGCGCAGCGCGTGGCGAAGCAGGAAGCCGCCAAACTCTCGGCGATGCTCTCCGGCATGCAGGAGGGCGTGGTGTTCGCCGACTCCGAGAACGTGGTCACGCAAGTCAACGATTACTTTTCCCGCACGTTCGGCAAGCAACCGGAAGAGATCCTGGGCAAGCGCATCGAGGATTTCCATTCCGGCCCGGTCTTGGAGCATATCCTCCGCGTCATCTCTCAGTACCGCAAAGACGCCGACTTTTCTCCCCTCGTGATGCAGCGCCCCCTGGGCGCACTGGAGGTCGTCCTTCGGATGCAGCCCATCTATCACGAAGGCGTCTACGACGGCGTATTGCTGAACGTTATCGACGTTACCGAGTTGGTCCAGGCGCGGAAGCAGGCGGAGGTGGCCACCGAGGCCAAAAGTCAGTTTCTGGCCATGATGAGCCACGAGATCCGGACGCCCATGACGGCCATCATGGGCTACGCCGACCTCTTGAGGGACGACGCGCTTCGTCCCGACGTCCGAGCGGACTATCTCACCGTGGTGCATCGCAATGCCGAACATCTCCTCCAGTTGATCAACGATATTTTAGACCTCTCGAAGATCGAGGCCGGCAAGATGTCCATGAATTTTCAATCCTGCCGGCTGGTCTCGCTGGTGGCGGACGTGGCCAGCATGATGCGGCCCCGAGTGGAACAGCACGGCAATCAGCTCCAGGTGCGGTACACCGGCGCCGTGCCGGAGACCATCGTTACCGACGGCGATCGGCTGCGGCAGACACTGATCAACCTCGTCGGGAATGCCGCTAAGTTCACGGAAAAAGGATCCATCCAAATCGTCGTCTCGTTCCTCCCCAGTTGGCGGAACGGCCAGGGGGCGGTTTCCCTGGACGTGGTGGACACCGGAATCGGCATCCTCCCCGAGGTTCTCCCCCAACTGTTCCAGCCCTTTGTCCAGGCCCATCAATTCACCTCGCGGAAATACGGCGGCACCGGATTGGGACTGGCGATTTCCCGGCAGATCATCGACCTGCTTGGCGGAGAACTGACCGTCCGCAGCGCGCCGGGTAAAGGAAGTACGTTTTCCATCACGATTCCCGCCGGAGACATGGCGGGAATCCGCTTTCTCGGCTCCCCCTCGGAATCGCTTGGTGAAGAGAAGGACCTCGACCATGGCCTGCCCGCCACCACCCCGTCGCTGGCCGGCGTTCGCATCCTCCTGGCCGAGGACAGCCTGGACAATCAAGAGTTGATTTCCACTTTTCTGATCAATGCGGAAGCGGAAGTCACCGTTGCCGAAAACGGGAAAGAGGCCGTCGAAAAAGCGGCTCAAACTGTATTCCACGTGATTCTGATGGACATGAACATGCCGGAAATGGACGGTTACGAGGCCACCCGGAGCCTCCGGCGAAACGGGTATTCGCGGCCGATCCTGGCCCTAACCGCCAACGCCATGTCCGGCGACAGCGAGCGCTGCCTGAACGCCGGCTGTAATACGCATTTGGCGAAACCGGTGGACCGGGTAAAACTGATCCAAACCATTGCCGAATACGCGGGAATCACTGCGGAGAAGATCAATCGCGACGCCGCCGAACCGGCGGAGGACTCCCGCGACCTCGGGCAGGATAGCATCCGTTCACAATTTGCCGACGATCCGGAACTGGTGGCGATCCTGCCGCGTTTCATCCAACGCCTTCCCGAAAAAATGCAGGCATTGGAGGATGCCCTGGAAAATCATCGTTATGAGGATCTGGAAAGGCTGGCCCATCAGCTTAAAGGCTCCGGCGGGGGGTATGGTTTTCCCGCGCTGACCGAGGTCGCGCTCCGTTTGCAGGAAGCTGCCAAGGCCAGCGAGGCTGCGGAAGCGACCCAGGCCCTGGAACACGTTGCGGAAGTTTGCCGGGCGATCCAGGCCGGATGGACCTCCGACGTTCTAGCGGCTAAAAGTTCATGAAAAAGGGACCGCCCCATTTCACAAAACATGTATAAACTCCTGATCATCGACGACGATACCGAGGCGCTGGCCATCGCTGAGGCGCGACTGGCCCAAGAGCAGGTCGAAATCTATTGCGCCTCGGGAGGGATCGAGGGATTGAATTCAGCGCGCTGGCTGAAACCCGACTTGATCCTCCTGGACATCGACATGCCGGATCTCTCGGGTTTCGAGGTTTGCAAGACGCTGAAGGCCGATTCCGAGCTGTGTCTGATCCCCGTCCTTTTTCTCTCAGGATCGGGCGGCGCGGAAAACAAGGTTTTCGGATTGGATCTTGGCGCTACCGACTTTATCACCAAACCCTTCGATTCCTTCGAGCTTCGCGCGCGGGTCCGGGCCGCCCTGAGGACGAAACGGCTTCAAGATCTGCTCATCGAGCGGGCGCACATCGATCCGCTGACCGGACTGCCCAACCGCCGGGCCTTGATGGAACGTCTGGAAGTCGAGTGGGCCCGCCGCCAACGACGTCGCGGAGAGCTCTCCTTCATCATGATCGATATCGATCACTTCAAGCGGGTCAACGACGCCTTCGGGCATACCGTCGGCGACCAGTACTTGCAGGAGGTCGCCCGGCGGATCCAGCAGGAATGCCGCCAGGTCGATCTGCCGGCCCGCTACGGCGGCGAGGAGTTCGCCGTCGTCGTGCCCGACGAGTCGGCGGAAAAAGCCCGCTGCCTGGCCGAGCGGTGCCGCACGCAGGTCGAGCAGATCGTGATTCCGGCCCGAAACGAACACATCCAGACCACTGCCAGCTTCGGCGTGGCCGACGCCGCCGCGCTGCCGACGTTTTCCGCGCTGATCGACGCCGCCGACCAGGCCCTGCTCCATGCCAAGAGCCAAGGCCGGAACCGCGTCGAGGTTTCCCGGGAAAAAATGAAGATATGAAATAGAATACTTTCCCGGTATCAACACAAAGAATGTTCCCGGCGGTGTTGTCGCAACTTTCTTACCGACGCTGTTGCCATCATGAGAGTATTGTGCCGCCGGAAAGGCGTTCCTTTTTCACCCCGCGCAAAAAAAAGAGGGGATTCACGGCTCCTCTGTTTATTCAATTAAAATCTTCCATGGAGAAAACTACGGGATCATTGGGATTAGTTCTGGAGCGGCTGCCCAAACACTTGTGAATGATCGGGTCGATGGAATAATTTACGGAATGGACGGATCCATCGCACAGCGCGACGTTCCAGACGTCGGGGTGGGCGCTGCCAAAAAGATACCAATCTTCCACGCCGTAACGATCCCGCTTGGGCGGATAATACGTTGCACGGTAGTTGTCGTTTTCATAACCGGTATGCAGGCCGGAATTATCGGCGCCGTCGAGACCGTCGGCGTAATGATCGGGACTTAAATACTTTTCGCCGATGAGATAAGTGTGGTTTAATCCGTCTTTCACCTGCTTGACCTTGATGGTGCTTCGAAGGTAGCTGATTCCCGAGCTATACCACGGATTACTCGGGGAGATCGTTTCCGTATCGGGCCAAGCATACGCGGGATTCAGGCCCTCGCTCCGCGAGGAAGGGCCCCAGTATTGATTATACAACTGATCGCCGCAGTTCATCGCGTAATCGCCCCGCGCCACGGCATTGGGATGCTCATATTGCGCCGGATTCATATCCGGGAGGATATATTTGTATGGCTGAGCCGCTCTGCGCGTGGGACAATTGTAGACGCTGAGCGGAGTCTCATACATTTGCCGAAGCGCTTTTCTCTTTGCGGCGGCATTGGGATTCGCTCCCATCTTATAAACCTGTTGCATCTCGAGAAAGGGCAGGATGTTGAACGTCCAGCCGCCCGGCTGCCTCTTGCTGAAGCCCATCTCCGGATCGCCGATCCAGATCCATCCCCAGCCGCCGGTGGGGAAAAATTTATGAGTGCTCTCGTGCTGGAGCGTGGCGGTTGCCAATTGCTTGATATGATTGACGCATTCGACGCGCCGGGCCGCCTCGCGGGCGGCCTGGACCGCCGGCAACAGCAAGGCGATTAAAATTCCGATGATCGCAATGACGACCAACAATTCCACCAAAGTGAAACCGGCGCGTCGTCTCCGGCAGACTTCTTTCCTCATTAACCGCATAATATTTTTCGATGTGCACAAAAAAGGGAAAATTCCAGCCCGATGAGCAAATGATTCAACCGTGGCACTAAAGCAATCGGTCGCTTGAGGAGCGTTGCTCTTTTCTCGAATACACACATAGAGTATAAACCAAAGAAATGAACATATTTCGTCAATTAATTGTCATTACGCGTCAACCGCGGTTGTCAAACCGGAATCCGATTGAACCTTCGGGGACTCCTCCGATTATCTGACGACAGTAAAATCGTTCTGCGTCTATGCTCCCCATTCATCTCGCTCCCCGCGTATTGCTCCTGATCGAGTTTTCCCGCGCCTACGGCGGGGGGATGGTGTCCGCGAATATGCCTATAAGGGGATTAATGTCCCCCCCCGTGGCCAAAGCGGCGGAGAGGGTCTTGGAGGAGAGGTTCAGAAAACACCCCTGCATCGCACGCCCCAGGCAGAGATGATGCGGGTGCGTCTTGAATGCGCACGGTCGCGGCTGAATCAAACCGACAGACCCGACAAACAAATCGCCCTCGCTCGAATCCTCTCCGGGCACCGGCTGAAGGTTGATCGGTTTCGAACAGGCTTAAATGTGCCAGGGGGCTCGCAACGTCCGGTCGAGCATCGCGTCGGCCTCCTCGTCGCCGAGGATCTGCTCTTTCTGGGGATCGAAACGGATCTTCCGCTTCAGCCGCATGGCGATGTTGCCCAGGTGGCAGAGCGCCGCCGTGTGGTGGCCGACTTCCACCGGCTCGACGGGATCCTTGCGGCTTTTCACCGAGTTCAGAAAATTCCGCACGTGGTCGATAATGTAGTTCCTCCGGCTGTTTTCCATGCGGTTGGGATTACTCACCGGCAGGTGGAGTTCGTTCGGGCCGATCGTCGAATCCTTCAGCGCCGGGGGATCGGTGGTCAGCTTGTTATAGTCGAAGTGGACCGAGCCTTCAGTCCCCTCGAAAAGGCAGCCGTCCTTATGCGGGACCGTCTGGCAGATCAATTCCACCCCGTTGGCATATCGGGCGCGGAAGGCGACCTTGATGGGAGTATTGAACAAGGAGCCGGGCGGCGGAAATTCCGCGCCCAGGTCCTCGTATTCCACGGGTACCGTGTCGTCATAACCGCTGCCCCACTGGGCGATGTCGTTGGCGTGACAGCCGAAGTTGGTCGTCTGGCCGCCGGAGTAGTCGAAAATGAAACGGAAACGATAGAGGCAGCGGTCCAGGTGGTAGGGAGCCATCGGGGCGGGTCCGAGCCAGAAGTCGTAATCGAAGCCTTCGGGCACCGGCATCGGTTTCCAGCCGGGGCCGGGGCCGACCGCGTTGTTCTCCGCCACCCAGGTCCGGATCCGCTTCAGTTTGCCGATCCGGCCGTTGCGGACCAGTTCGCAGCCGTGCCGGTTCGCCGGGCTGGATCGGTATTGGCTCCCCGTCTGCAAGATCCTTTGATGCTTGCGGACGGCCTCGACCATGGCCCGGCCTTGCCGGACGCTGAGCGACATGGGCTTCTCGCAATAGATGTCTTTGCCGGCCTCGGCGGCCAGGATGGTCATCAAGCCGTGCCAGTGGTCGGGAGTGATGATGACCACCGCGTCGATGTCCTTGCGTCCCAACACCTCCCGGAAATCGACGTAGGCGTCGCACCCGTGGTACCCGGCGGCGCCGGTCTTCTTCGCATAATATGCGTTGACCAGCTCCTGGGCCGGTTTGCGCCCCAGGAATTGCTTGGGACTCTTGTAACCGTGGCTGCCGGTGTTCACGTCGCAGACGGCCAGCACCTGCACGTCGGGTTGTTGGAGGAACGTCGGGATGTCGAGGGTGGCCTGGTTGCCGTTGCCGATCACGCCCACGTGAATCCGTTCGCTCGGCGCATCGGCTCCGAAGACCGACGCGGGGACCAGCCAGGGAAGGCTGGCCGCGGCGGCAGAGACCCTCAGAAAATCCCGCCGGGCCATCCGCCGACGGGGAAAAGAAACGTTCATCTTGCAAGACATGGTGTTCTCCGGTTCCTTTTACGGTTTCCGGGCGTCAATCCCTTTCTTCCTTTTGAGTATAAGGTATCACAATATCGTGTATCCGACCAGGTTGTTTAACCGGCGGCTGCTCCCTTACTTCTTTTCTACGTTTTCGGCGTCCGGCCGGGCCTCGACGGCCTCGTCGCGGAGTTCCTGGACTTGGACCTTCACGAATAGGTACAAATTGGGCTGATCGGTCGCCGATACGCCCTCGAAGGTCATCCCGCCGACCAGCATCCGGCGTCCCGAGGGAATCCGCAGCGTGGTGGCCAGGTGGTAATTGGTAATCCGGGGCCGATCCACCGCGGCCGCCAAATCCTGGACCACCGAAGTCGTTTCCGACCGGGCCGCCTTGTCCTCCTGCACCTGCAACACCCGGCTGTGGACGTCGAGCGTGACGTACTTGCCGCCGATGCTGACCATCGGGGTGACTTGCAGCGCGGCGCCCTCCTGGATCGTGGCCGTCACCGGCTGGTAGCCGACCGCCTGGCTCGGCGTCGGCGGCGGAGGCGTCTGGACTATCTGCTGGCCCACCACGGGGATCATGTCGACGATAAACCGCTGTAATCCGCCGGAGACCGTCGAGACGGTCTGCCCGTTGAATCCGGTAATCACCGACTGGTAGCCGACGCGATACGCGTCGGTCTTCGCCAGTTTGTCGCAGATTTCAGTCCAAACCGCTTCGTCGATCAGGCCAAAGATTATATCATCGCCGCTGCTGCGGCGATGACTTTCGGCAAGCAGGCGGTTGAGCCAGCTCTCATTCATCCACAGCCAATGGGCCTCGACCGAGACCGTCCGCAGGGTCCCCCAGCGCTTGCGGAACGCCGTAATCAGGCTTGCGATCTGCTCGTGGATGTTCTTCGTCGCCGAAACGACCAGCACGTTGCCCAGGGAGTCAATCGAACACTCTCCGCCGAGGGTGGTCCAGGCCGACGGCGAGATCGTCGTGGTAATCACGTCGATCAATCCGCCCATCGAAACCCGGACGGAATCGGAACAACTGGCGCCCATACCGGAGGACAGCATTTGGGGCGGGATCTGCGGAGAGAGGCGACTCATTGCCGCGGGCGGCGAATCGATGTTGAACATTCCTCCCCCTCCCGCGCCGTGCGGCACTCGGCCGCTTCGACCGCCTGCACCCATGCCGCCCCCGCCCATGCCTCCCATGCCGCCCATCCCCATCATGCCGCCGGCGCCGGTATATTCCGAACCGGCGCCGGGAAAAATGAGCGACTCGCCGCCGGTGTTGTTCGGATAGGTGGCCGGGTAGGGCGGGGCCACCACGAACAGGTCGCTCAGGTCGTAGACCCGGACCACCAACACTTCTTCCCGTTCGGCCGCCGGCACCCGGCTCGTGCCGAGCTGCGTGATCCGCGATTTTTCCTGGGGGCCGCTTTCCAGCCGATCCAGGGCCTCTTGCAGGTTTTGCATCTGCCGCTGCAAGTCCTGGATTCGATCGGAACGCGATTGTCCCCACAATGGCGCCGCCGCCAGGACGCTCAAGGTCAGAAACCATCCCACGATGATGTTTCGGTACATAGCGATGTCTCCGTAAGCTAGAGGAAAGGAAGAAAAACGCGCCCGATCCGATACCGAAAGACCCGAATCGCAAAGCAAACCAGCCCGAGAAAGATAGTGTTATTGTTACTTCACGCTCCGTTGTTGTCAAGAACGGTATTTGTTCCTTTGTTTTCTCCGGGCATTTTTTAGAGGCATCTAGGGTGGCAGGCACCGGTTTTTACGGGATTTGGCGGGAATAGTTGGACGAATTATTTGGTCAACGCGGGCGCCAATCGGGCAATTCGGTAGGGCAATGAGACTCATTAGTGGGGATTAGCGTTGATTAGTGTTCTTCACTTTAAGCGGAAAGGGAACACTGATTTCCGCTGATCGACGCTAAACTACTAAGTTGGATTCCAACGGCGAATTCAGTTGGTCATCAACCATTGAAAAATGCACGGTCGGGTCCCCAGTAAGGGGATTTCGCCGTTCTTTTTGGGGAGCCCGTTGCTCAACAAAAAGCGATTTTTCCACGTTTTTTTGGGGCCGGTTCCCTTCGAGCAAGCAATGAACGGGAGAGGGGCGCATATTTTCCACGCGGAAGGGCGGGCGGTCTGGTAAGTTGCCAAAGATCATGGAGTGAACTAACGTATATTATAGCAAATCCAGGCGGGAATGGAATATTCGTTTTTGGCCACCCTCACTAAATAGTTCCTGTTGCGGAAAGTCTTTGTAGGGTGGGACGAACGGAGTGAGTCTCACTAAAAACCGCGAAAAATGTAGGGTGGGACTGCGCTGCGCTTGTCCCACCCTACATTCCGCAACGGAAACGAAATAAAGACGGGCCGGGTTTTGATCAACCCGGCCCGTTCTTATTCAAGTGGCGAGTTTTAGCAGACAATCGGCGACGGGAGTCGCCTCCTACAATCAAGCTGTATCCTATCCGCCGTTCTTTCGGGACTTGAGGAAGTTGTCGATGGCGTTCCGGGCGGCGTCGCGGCCGCCGATGCCGAAGGAGACGGCCACGGCTACGGCGATGGCGCCGAGCGTGAGGCCGAAGGCCAACTGGATGATCTCGTTGGCCAGGCCCATCTGCCGCAGGCCCATGGCGAAGGCCATGACGATCACCATGATCCGGGCGGTCAAGGCCCAGAGTCGGGCTTGGGACATCCCGGCGGTGAGGATCGTCTCGGCGACCAGTTTGCCGAAGTACAGGCCCAATCCGATAATCACCAAGCCCAAGAGCACGTGGCCGGCGAACAGTAGGAACTGCTTCATCAGGTCGCCGACGATTGTAAAGCCCATGAGCTGGAGGGCCTGCATTACGGCCAGCAGCACAATGGCAATCAGCAACAGCGTGCCCACCCACTGCGAGGGCGTCTGTTTACCGGCGGCCTGTTCTTTGCCCAAGCCCAAGAGGGCCGGCACCTTGTTGAAGCCGACCGCCGCTAGGACCTGGGCCACCAGGTTCGCCACCACTCGGCCCACGACGTAGGCGATGCTGATGACCAGCGCGGCGGCGAAGATGTTGGGCAGCGCCCCGAGGATGGTGTTGAGCATCTCGCTGGCGGGCTGCGTAACCGCCTCGATCTTCAAGGCACTGAGGAAGGCGATCAGCACGGGGATTAGAATCAAGACGTAGACGACCAGTCCGAGGACGTCGGAGAGGCGGTTCTGGCCGAGGACCTGGGCCAGTCCCACGCGGTCGCCCAGCCGGTCGGCGCCGACGGCCGCCAGCAGGTTGCTGACGATCCGCTGCACGATCCGCGCCACGAACCAGCCGACCACGAAGAGGATCGCGGCGGCAAAGAGGTTGGGCAGGAAGTTCAAAATCTTGCCGACCATGTCCTGAACGGGCGTCAGCAGGCCCTGCACATCGAGAGCCGTCAGCACGGCCGGCAGGAATAACAAGAGGACCAGCCAATAGACGGCGTCGGAGATGGTTTTGGCCAGGGGGATCGCCTTTTCGTCCTCCTCGCCGGTCTGCCGGCCCAAGCGGCGGTCGAGATCGACGGCCGCCAGGCCCTTGCCCACCAGGAACCGCGC
The DNA here is from genome assembly GCA_016936015.1 of Pirellulales bacterium. Lineage (GTDB taxonomy): Bacteria > Planctomycetota > Planctomycetia > Pirellulales > Thermoguttaceae > JAFGPV01. The sequence continues at coordinate 61 of JAFGPV010000179.1, read as the reverse complement.
CACCGTGGCCACGCCCCAGGCCAACACCACGAGGATGCCCGCGGCCAACAACTGCGGTGCG
>JAFGPV010000178.1 GCA_016936015.1 Pirellulales bacterium | reverse complement strand
TCACCAATCCGACGGCCTTGGCCGCGCCGGTGGTCGTGGGAATGATGTTCAATCCGGCGGCCCGGGCGCGGTAGGGATCCTTGTGCGGCAGGTCGAGCACGCGCTGGTCGTTGGTAAAGGCGTGGACCGTGGTCATCAGGCCCCGGACGATGCCGAACTTCTCGTGCAGCACCTTCGCCACCGGGGCCAGGCAGTTGGTCGTGCAGGAGGCGTTCGAGATGCACTTGTGCTCGGGCTTGAGCTGATCGTCGTTTACGCCCAGTACGACCGTCAAGTCGGGGTCATCCTTGGCCGGGGCGCTGAGGACGACTTTTTTGGCGCCGGCCGCCAGGTGCGTGGCGTAGCCCGGCTTGCCCTCCTCGCCGCGTTTGGTGAACACGCCGGTGCTCTCCAACACCACGTCGACGTTGTGTTCCTTCCAGGGGAGTTGCGCCGGATCCTTGATCGCCCAGACGGGGATCTTCTTGCCGTCGACGATCAGGTTCTGCTCGTCGTGCTCGACCCGGCCGCGAAAGCGGCGATGGACGCTGTCGTATTTCAACAGGACCGCCAGGGTCTTCGTGTCGGTGATGTCGTTGATGCCGACGACCTCGAACACCTTCGGCCGCTCCATCAAGCCGCGGAAAACCAGCCGTCCGATCCGCCCGAAACCGTTAATTCCTACGCGAATTGCCACAACACGTCTCCTTTCTCAAAGAGGAATCGCCCCGATTTTATGGGCGGTTACCTCAATAGGACCAGGATGAACCAAAAGTTAGCCCCGGCACTCGTACCGGGCGTTTTCCCTTGTCCACCCGGCACAAGTGCCGGGGCTAAACACTTTCAATCTTACCGGGATTGTCTAATAAAGAATCCGCGATTATACAATCCCAGGTTTTAGGCGGCAACTCCGCAGGAGGGCGCGTTCAGTCACGAATGCACAAGGGACCTCTTTGCCCCCTCGCTGTCGGGGGTAGGCCCGACTCTCCCCCTTCCCTTTTTCTGCTCCTGATCCTTCACCCCAAAATCGCCTGCAAATCGGCCTCGGCGGTGGTGACGGGGGCGATGTGGAACTTGTCCACGAGGACCTTCAAGACCGGGCTGGTCACAAACGCGGGCAAGCTGGGGCCAAGGCGGATGTTCTTGATGCCCAGGTAGAGCAGCGTCAGCAGGATGACGACCGCCTTCTGCTCGTACCAACTGAGGATCAGGGAGAGCGGCAGGTCGTTCACGCCGCAATCGAACGCCTTGGCCAAGGCCAGCGCGATCTGGATGGCCGAGTAGGCGTCGTTGCACTGGCCGACGTCCAGCAGTCGGGGAATGCCGCCGATCGTGCCGAAATCCAACTTGTTGAACCGGTACTTGCCGCAGGCCAGCGTGAGGATGACGGTGTCCGGCGGGGCCTTTTGGGCGAACTCGGTGTAGTAGTTCCGGCCGGGCTTGGCGCCGTCGCAACCGCCGACGAGGAAGAAGTGCCGGATCGCCCCGGACTTGACCGCCTCGATGACCTTGTCGGCCACGCCCAAGACGGCGTTACGCCCGAATCCGACCGTGATGAATTTTTCCGGCTGGACGTCGGTGCCGAAGCCCGGGGCGGCCAACGCGGCCTCGATCACCGGTGAAAAATCTTTCTCAGCCATCCCCTCTCCCTTTGGGAGAGGGTTAGGGTGAGGGCTATTTTCCCGCAAGCCAACCCTCACCCCCTGCCCCTCTCCCTTTGGGAGAGGGGAGTTTGCGTATCCAATGTGTTTCACCCCCGGCCAGGCAACCAAACCCGTGGTGAAGATGCGGTCGATGTAGCGGTCGCTCGGTTTCTGGATGCAGTTGGTAGTCATCAGGATCGCGCCGGGAAAGGCCTCGAATTCCCTCCGCTGATCCTGCCAGGCCCCGCCGTAGTTGCCGACCAGGTGTTTGTACTTCTTCAGGCCCGGATAGGCGTGGCAGGGGAGCATCTCGCCGTGGGTGTAAACGTTGATCCCCTTGCCCTCGGTCTGCTGCAACAGCAGTTCCAGGTCCTTCAGGTCGTGGCCGGAGACGGCGATGGCCTTGCCCCGAACCGGCGTGACGCGAACCCGGGTCGGCTCGGGATGGCCGTAGGCGCCCGTGTTGGCGGCGTCGAGCAGTTGCATCACGCGGAGATTCAACTCGCCGACCTTCAGCGCCCAGGCCAGCAGTTCCTCGGCGGAAGAATTTTCTTGGGCCAGAAAGTCCAGGCCCTCGTGGAAGGTCGCATAAATGCCGGGGTCTTCGTGGCCCAGCGCCCGGGCGTGATCGGCGTAAGCGGCGGCGCCTTTCAAGCCGAAGAGCACCAAATCCTGCAAACCGGCGATGTCGGGTCCCCATTTTTCCCGACGCTTCGGAACGGAGACCTCCCGGCCCTGCGCCAGCAGGCCGTCCAGATCGGCGGCCGGCCGCCAGCCGGCGGCGCCGTTGACTTGCTCCGGCTTTTTGCCGGCCTGACCGCAGGCCTTCTCATACAGCGATTTCGCCCGGTTGCGGACCTCGGCCGCTTCGCGGAGATGCTCCACGAGCCGCTGCGGATCGAAATCGACGTTGGTGACCGTGGCGAAGAGATAATCCATCACCGCGCTGTCGATCCGGTCATCCCGGGCGCCGAGCTGCGCGGCCCGGTGCGCATAGATCGAAATCCCCTTGGCCGCGTGGATCAAAAGGTCTTGCAGGACCGCAGTCGTCTCGTCCTTGCCGCAGACGCCCAGCCGCGTGCAGCAAGTTCCCTTGGCGGTTTGCTCGCATTGGTAGCAGAACATGAGAAATACTCCTGAGATTGGTTGAGATCTGGAAAGCCGCGACCACTGGTCGCGGCTTTCCAGGCATCGCTCATCATTTATAATAGGCCGTCGGCAACCGCCGGTCCTTGATCTGGATCAAGTCTCCGGGAGTTTTTCAGCCATGGCCCTGAACGTGGTGGACATTCTGCACGGGTGCAAGCTCTTTTCGTCGGTGCCGGCGGGAAGTTTTCAAAAGCTGGCGGCCCTGGCGGCGGTTCGAAACTTCCGCAAGGGACAGCTCGTTTTCCGGGAAAACGACCCTTGCCCGGGGGTATACGTGGTCGGCGCCGGGGCCGTGCGAGTCTTTAAGACGGGGCCAGGGGGGAAGGAGCACATCTTGCACATCGTCGGGCCGGGGGAGACGTTTGCCGAGGTGGCGGCGATCGGAGGGTTTGCACTGCCCGCCTCCGCCGAGGCCGTCTCGAAAACAACCGCCGCCCTGCTGCCCACCGAAGGCTTCCGCCGGCTGCTGCATGGCGACACGGAACTGGCCCAAGGGATGCTGCTGGGCTTGACCCTCTGGGTGCGACATTTGGTCAGTTTAATGGAAGACATCGTGCTGCGGGACGCGGCGGGCCGGCTGGCCCGATTCTTGTTGGATGCCCAATCCAATGCTCAGGGCCTCATCAAACTGCCGGGCCTGAAGCGCCACGTCGCCAGTCACCTGAACCTGACCGGGGAAACCCTTTCCCGAACGCTCCGCCGGATGATCGACGCGGAGCTGATCGCCGAGCACAAGAACCGCGGCGTGGAACTACTCAACGTCAAAGCGCTCCGCCGTGTGGCGGAAGGCAACTATCCCCGGTTGTGAGCGGCTTCTCGTTTTGCGGCTCCCGTTTCCTAAGAGGCCTGACGCCGGCCGGCGACTCGATTTGCCAGGCGCAAGCCGGGGGAGTATGATGTTGCACTTCCCGAAAGGAATCGCAGCATGGATCTCTTGCACACCGGCGAACTGGCGGCCCTGGCGACGGCCGTGTTGTGGACGTTCTCTACCGTGATCTGGACCTCCGCGGGAAAACGGGGCGGAGTATGGGCCATCGCCTTTCTCCGCCTGCTGCCCACGCTTCCGCTGTTCATCCTCTACGGCGGACTGGTTCAGGGAAAATGGCTGCCGCCGGACGCCGACGGGCGGACCTGGACGATTTTTCTGGTGTCGGGCCTGTTTGGTTTTTTCTGCTGCGACCTGTGTCTGTTCCGATCGTTCCTGCTGATGGGGCCGAGACTCTCGCTCCTGGTTTTTTCCTTAAGTCCCCCCGCTTCGGCGATCCTGGCCTGGTGGTTTCTGGGCGACCATTTGAATTGGCGGCAGTGGCTGGGGATGGCGGTTACGCTGGCCGGCATCGCCTGGGTCGTGCTCGAAGAGCCGGAGGCGCCGGAAGAACGGACGGACCGATCGCACCTGTGGCGGGGCGTCGGCTTGGCACTGATTGCGGTGGCGGCCTCGGCCATCGGCAACGTGACGGGGAAACAGGGGATGGATTGGTATCACGATCCGTTTGCCGCCACGTTCATCCGCATCCTCGGCGCACTGCCCGGTTACCTGGTGTTCATCCTGATTTTAGGGCGCTGGCCGAATGTGGTGAAGGCCGTGCGGAACCTGCCCCTGATGGGCCTGCTGGTGGTCGGCTCGATCCTCGGGCCGTTCCTGGGAGTCGTCCTGTACATGATTGCCCTGCGCGATTGTCCCACCGGCGTGGCCGTGACGATAACGAGCACCATGCCGGTTCTGATCCTGCCGTTCTCGATCTTCCTTTATCACGAGAAAGTCAGTCCCCGGGCCGTCGGCGGGGCGCTGCTCTCGGTCCTGGGGATCGCCATGCTGGTTTGGGGCACGTAACCGTCGAAGCGGCATCTTGCCGCTTCCTGCCAGGAGGACGGGCTTTCCTGCCTGTCATTTTCAGCCAGACAAGAATGTCTGGCCTCCTGAGTTGAAAATACCATGCTCAATAATTGAATCGGATTCCGCGGCGGCGCAGCTCGGCGACCAGCTCGGGCGTGGACGTGTAGAGAACCGCGTCGAAGCCGAACTGGCCCGCGGCGGCCACGTGGCCGGGGATGTCGTCGGTAAAAAAGATTTCCTCCGGCCGGCAGCCGGCCCGCTCGGCGGCGGCGCGAAAGATCGCCGGATCGGGCTTGACCGCGCCGACTTGATAGCTCGTCACGTGGATCCGAAAGCCCTCGGACACGATCCGGTAGGTCCGAAAGCAATACTCCCAATGGCCTTCGCACGTGTTGGAGAGCACGCCCAGCCGGCAGCCGGCCTGCTGGAGGTGGGCGATCACGGGGAGCATCGAGAGGTTGAGTTGAAAGATCTCGGTGCCGGCGTGGGCCAGGTCCGCCGCCGCTGGCCGCGTGTCGGTCTGCCGGCAAAATTCCTCGTAAAACTGTTCCGAGGTGAGTCGGCCGGTCTCATAATCCTTCTGCAGCGTGCCGCCGAAAAGCACCTCGCCGATCCGCGACGGGGACAAGCCGGCGACCGCGGCCAACTGCCGGAACATCCGCTCCAGGCTGAAATCGACCAGCACCCTGCCGAGATCGAAATAGAGAAATCGAGGAGCCGGGACGGAGGGATAAGGGATGAAGGATGAAGGATGAGGGCCGGTGGACTGCGGAGGGCTGACTGGTGTATTGTGTAATTTGTCATTCGTCATTCTAACTCTCTCCCGATTCCCCTACCGCGGAAGCACCATCCCTTCTATAATAAGTAGTTCCTGTTTTCCTCGAAAGGAGTGCCCTCATGCGTTCCGACACCGTCAAGGTCGGCGACGCCCGGGCCGCGCACCGGAGCCTGCTCCGGGCCACCGGGCTGGGCGACGACGACTTCCGCAAGCCGTTTATCGCCGTCTGTTGCAGCCACGTGGACATCATTCCCGGCCACGTCCATCTCGACCAGGTGGGCCAATACGTCAAGCAGTGCGTCCGCGAGGTCGGCGGCGTGCCGTTTCTGTTCCACACCATCGGCGTGGACGACGGCGTCGCGATGGGCCACGCCGGGATGCGCTACTCGCTGCCCAGCCGCGAGCTGATCGCCGACTCGGTAGAGACCATGCTCAATGCCCATTGCTTCGACGGCGTCGTCTGCATTCCCAACTGCGACAAGATCGTGCCCGGCATGTTGATGGGCGTGATGCGGGTCAACGTTCCGGCGATCTTCGTCAGCGGCGGGCCGATGGAGGCGGGGCGGACCAAGGACGGAAGGAAGGTCGATCTGATCGATGTCTTTACCGCCGCCGCGGCCAAGCAGGACGGCAAACTGGGCGCCGAAGAACTGCTGATGCTGGAAAAGGCCGGCTGTCCCACCTGCGGCTCCTGCTCAGGGATGTTCACCGCCAACAGCATGAACTGCCTCTGCGAGGCCCTCGGCATGGCCCTGCCGACCAACGGCACGCTGCTGGCCAGCAGCGCCGAGCGGAAGCGGCTCTTCCGCCGCGCCGCGGAGCGGATCGTGGAGATGGTGCGGGAGTTCGAGAAAGTCGGCGCCGGCCACGGCCTCTTGCCCCAGGAGATCTGCACCCAGCAGTCGGTCGACAACGCCATGGCGCTCGACATGGCGATGGGCGGGAGCACGAACACGGTGCTGCACATCCTGGCGGTCGCCCGGGAGGCCGGCGTCGAATACGACCTGGCCCGGATCAACGCCCTCAGTCGCCGGACGCCGACCCTCTGCAAAATCGCCCCCTCCAGCCACTACCACGTCGAAGACTGCCACAACGCCGGCGGAATCCATACGATCCTCGGGGCGCTCCGCCGCGGCTGCCCCGGGCTGCTGAACCTCGACTGCCCAACCGTCAGCGGCAAATCGCTGGGCGAAAACATCGACGCCTACGACCTGCGGGCCGAAACGGTCACCCCCGAGGCCCTGGAACTGGCGGCCGTGCTGCCCGGCGGACAGATCTCGCCGGAGGGGATGCGCGTCGAACGCCGCGCCCGGTCGGTGCGGGAACTGACGGAGAAGGACTTGGGATTCGACCCGGCGGATTGCATCCGCGAGGCGGCCGGCGCCTACAGTCCCGAGGGCGGACTGAGCATCCTCTACGGCAACCTCGCTCCCCAAGGCTCGGTGGTCAAGACCGCCGGCGTGCGGAAGGAGATGCTCATCCACGCGGGCCCGGCCGTCATTTTCCACTCGGAAACGGAGGCCTACGAGGGGATCGTCGGCGGGAAAGTCAAGCCGGGCGACGTGGTGGTGATCCGTTACGAAGGCCCCCGGGGCGGGCCGGGAATGGTCGAAATGCTGGCCCCCACCACCGCCCTCCGAGGCGTGGGCCTGGACGACTCGGTGGCCCTGATCACCGACGGCCGGTTTTCCGGCGGGACGGCGGGGGCTTGCATCGGACACGTCAGCCCCGAGGCGGCCGCCGGCGGACCGATCGCGCTGGTGGAACCCGGCGACGTCATTGAAATCGACATCCCCAACCATACGCTCCGCGTCCGGCTGAGCGATGACGAATTGGCCCGGCGGAAAAAGATCTGGAAACCGCCCCCGCCGCGCTACACGTCCGGATTCCTCTCGAAGTACGCCTCGATGGCCACCAGCGCCGACACGGGGGCGATTTTGAAGTGGCAATCGTAGAAACGGCGTCCCAACGCTTTTCTCAGGGAAAATACCCGACCACCGTGTATCTTGATGCGGCAAGATGACGCATCTACTCTGACTGCAAGCGGCTGCGCTCTAAGAACCTCCCGCGCCGGCAGGGAGGAGCGTCCTCCCCGGCCCCTCCGAGGCTTGATAAGGGGGCATCGAGGCGACTACTTCTCTTCGTCCTCTTCGTCCCAGTCCTCGTCGTCTTCGTCCTCGTCATCGTCCCAGTCGTCGTCGTCCCAATCGTCGTCGTCCTCGTCCTCGAGGTCTTCCTCCTCTTCGTCGTCGTCCTCGACCTCCTCCCATTCGTCTTCAAGCTCCTCGTCCTCTTCCTCGTCGAGGTCGTCGAAGTCGTCGTCGTCGAAGTCGTCGTCGTCGTCGAAGTCGTCGTCTTCATCCTCGAAATCCTCCTCGGGATCGGGAGATTCCGCGGAGTTTTGCAGGAGGGATTGGAACTGGCTTTGCGCAGGAGCCTTTAGGGCGGCGGGATTCTCCTCGGTCGATAACGGGAGCAGAGCCAGGTTGGTGGTAAGAGTCTTCACGTCTTTCTCCTCTACCGCTTCAGGAAATGGAAGGGGTGACTTCAAACGTTCAGCCATTGAACCGGGTTGGAACCCAGGGCCGCCGTCGGCCGGTTCGCCCGTTTGTACATTATCAATCTGCGGCAATTCGTCAAGATGCCGCAGGCGAAAAACTTGCAGAAACTTCCGGGTGGTTCCATATAAAAAGGGCCGGCCAAGCTCGGAGGACCGGCCGACGACCCGCACGAAATCGCGCTCGATCAACTGGCGGAGCACCTCGCCGGACTGCACGCCGCGAATGGCTTCAATCTCGGCCCGGAGCACCGGCTGGCGATACGCAATCACGGAGAGCGTTTCCAGGGCGGGACCGGAAAGCCGCTCTTCCCCCGACGTCGTCTCCAGCCGCCGCAACCAGGGGGCAAACTTCGACCGGGTGTATAACTGAAATCCCCCCCCCGCTTCCTCTACCCGGAACGCGCTCCCGCCGGTATCGTACCGCCGATTCAACGTCCGGACCAGTGTACGCGCTTTGGTGCCGTCCGCCAAGCCGGCCAATTGGGCCAGCTTCCGGCTGCTTAACGGGTGCGGGGAGAGAAAAAGAACCGTTTCGACCAGGGCCAGCGGCTCCTCGCGGTCTGCCGCCCGGATGCCGTGGGGAGCCAACACCGATTCTCTTCCCCCAAAGGAGTAAGACTGACGGATCCTTGCGACGTCACGCAACGACTCCGTACTCCTTCTCGGCATGCAGTAACGTGCAGCCACGCTATTCAACAGTCGGCCGGTCTCCATCGGCATCTTCAAATCGTTCTCGAATTATTCTGTCGCGATGCTTTTCCCCCAATCACCAAGCTAAATGACTCTATGAAAAAAGAAAAGGAGGAGAATCCGAAAAGATCTTGCCTATTTTACCCCGGCACGCCAGTTTTCAGCCTGGGTGAGCACCGCCCGCATCGCTTCCAGTGGATTGGAGTGCGTGGACTCAAAACACCGGGTGAAGTTCCCGTTTCCAGCTACCGCCATTTCACAATAGAAACGATAAAGCCGCTGGTCGTTCCCCCAGGTCTCCAAGAGATAGTAGGTCGCCCCCAACGAGCGGAGGCGGTTTTGAATCTGGAGGAAGAGGTCTTGGCTGCCCGGCGTCGAAATGCCCGATGGGAGAGCGGCAGACTTCAAGGGTGTCTGATATTTCGTTGGGACGACGGCGGTGTCAGGAACCCGGGTGGGTAAAATCGCGGCCTGAGACAATCCGGAGGGGGAAATCAACGGATTCTCCAACGCAATCGGGCGGGATTCCCTATTCGCCGGAAATTGATCGCGAGCGGCGTATGCGGAGCCTGCATTGCCGCCGATCGCCTTTGCCCCGTCGAAAAGGGGGGCATTCGCGAGTGCCGCCGGCGTATTTTTGCTTTGATTTCCCGCCAGAATGGGTAAATACTTCCCCAAGGCCTTGCGGATCATTTCGGGCAGCGAATTCCCGCTGAGCGCCACCAAGGGAATCGCGGCGAGAAATGCGAGCATAATCCCCGCGCGAATAAAAACCGCCCCGGAGGATTTGGTGCTGGACATGGTCGATCGCCTCCTTGCGACCTTAAAACGATTCCACCTTTATAAGGACCGCAAAATCATACTCCCGACTCCGATTGCGATGCAACGGCAATTCGGAGAGTATAACCGCGACGGGGGGAGTGGTTTGCGTTTTGGCGTACGCATGAAGTTCCGTAGAGTGCGTGAAATGCACTATCCACTAGAGGTTGTGGTGCGTTTTTCGCACCCTACTGGTTATGGTTTTCTAAACGTGCAATCATACCTCCATGACGCCGATTTATCTCGACCACAACGCCGCCACGCCGACTCGGCCGGAGGTGGCGGAAGCGATGTCCCGCTGTTGCGCCGCGGGATACGCCAACACCGCCAGCGGACATCGGTGCGGACAGCAGGCCCGCCGGATCGTGGAGGACGCACGCAGGCGCGCCGCCGCCCTGCTGGGGGCGGATCTGACCGGCCCTCAGCCTGACCGTTTGATCTGGACCAGCGGTGGCACCGAGGCGAACAATCTCGCCGTGTTGGGGATTGCCCCGGCCCGGGAAACATCCAAAGGGCGCTCGATCGAAGGAGACCGTCCCATTTTTCACGACCATTGCTTCGCAACGGTGCCCGAAAAATCGGGACAGTCCCCGGGACGAATCGTGATCTCGGCCATCGAGCATCCGAGCGTTATCGAGCCGGCGGAACATTTGATGGAGCGTGGTTGGCGGCTGGACACCTTGGGGGCCAATCCCGACGGCGTCCTGCGGATGGCGGATCTGCCGCCGCTGCTTTCCGCCGAGACCCGACTGGTGAGCGTGATCCTCGGCAATCACGAGACCGGGGTGATGCAGCCGGTGGCTGAGGCGGTCCAATCCTGCCGGCCGTTGGGCGTTCCCGTCCATACCGACGCCGTACAGGTCGTCGGCAAACGGCCGGTGGATTTTCGGCGGCTCGGGGTTTCGGCTCTCAGCCTTTCGGCCCATAAGTTCGGCGGTCCGCCGGGCATCGGGGTGCTGATCTTGCGGCACGACGCTCCCATTACCCCTCTGTTTTTCGGCGGGCAGCAGCAGGACGGCCTTCGGCCGGGAACCGAGCCGATCCCCTTGATCGTCGGAATGCTCACGGCCCTGGAACTCGCCTCGCAAGAACAAGCGGAGACTGCCCGGCGATTGAAGTCGCTCCGACGCCGGTTCGAGGAGAGTCTGCAACGGACATGCCCGGAAATCCTGATCCACGGCCGATCCGCCGACCGGCTCCCCCAGACCAGCAACCTCGCCTTCCCGGGCGTGGACGGCCAAATGCTGCTGATCGCCTTGGACGCCGCCGGCGTGGCCTGCTCGATTGGTTCGGCCTGCGCCAGCGGATCTACCGGGCCTTCGCCGACATTGCGGGCGATGAATTTGCCCGACCCGATCGTCCGCAGTTCACTGCGGTTCAGTCTCGGAGCCGATCAAACCGCCTCGGAAATCGATCAAGCTGTAGAAATTATCTCCCGGGTATATCACCAATTACGACGGCAAGAATACCCCCTTCCCGGGCGGGGATAAAACCGGCTTCGTGATAAACCAAAAGGTAGCCCAATGGTCATTCTGTGCAGAGCGAAGAATGACGCTGGAACCGGCGGGCCACTCCTCGATATTTCCCGGTCTATAACGTAAAATGGTGGCTCCTTGGTCAGTGGCTCATACCAGGCTATGAATGTCATGGCGGACGCGGTTGTCGAAATACCTATTCCCGGTCAGCAGTCCCTCCTCCTTGCCGGGGATCGTGAGAGAAAATCTTCCGCTTTGCCGGAACATCATTTTCTGGCAGGACCGGAAAATCAGCTTGCGGACAGCGTAGTCCGCTCGATCCTCGAAGGATCGCCCCGCAACTGCAATCCCGTGACTTTTTACGGGCCGAGCGGCTCCGGGAAATCACACCTGGCCCTAGGTATCGCCGCGGCATGGAAGGAGAAACACCGGCGGCAGCGGGTGGAATGCACCAGTGCGGCGGAGTTTTCCCGGGAACTCGCGGAGGCGGTCGAGGCCCAGGGCCTGGAAGAATTCCGCGAGAAATACCGCGAGGCCGCTTTGGTTGTGATCGAGGATTTCCATCGGTTGGGACGGAAGGGATCGGTTTCCTTTTCGCAGACAACGCTCCGTAACGCGTCGGGGCGTCCGGGGGACCTTAACGCTCAAGAGGAGTTGATTCATACCTTAGATGCCCTGACGCGCCGAGGATCCTGGATTTTGTTGACGACGCTGGCCGCCCCCGGCGAGTGTCCGGGGATCCTTCCCATGTTGCAGAGTCGCCTGTCGGAAGGACTGGTCGTCCCCCTCGTGCTGCCCGGCTTCACAACCCGGTTGGAACTCATTCGGCAGCAGTCGTCGGTTTTGAAATGCAAATTGCCGAAATCGGCCGCCGAGTCTCTGGCCCGGAGGCTCCAGGGAACGGTTCCGGAAATCCGTCGGGCAGTGGCCCGGCTGGATCCGTCCTCCGTACACAACGGAAAAAAGATTAATACAAAAATCGCCAAACAACTGTTCGGCGACCGGGAACCGGCCGACGGTCCGTCCTTCCAGAAGATCGCCTCGTTGGCGGCAAGGCATTTTGGTTTGAAAACCACCTTGCTCCGCGGTCCCTCGCGGAAGCGAAACATCGTCAACGCGCGAGACCTGGCAATCTACCTCTCGCGGCAGCTTTCCAGCGCCAGCTTGGGGAAGATCGGCCGGTATTTCGGCGGCCGGGACCACACCACGGTCATGCACAGTTGCCGAAAGATCGAGGCCCTGATAAAAACCAACTCCGCCTACCGCCGCGAACTGGAACTCCTGATAAAACAGGCAAACCGCTCCCCATAACGATCGGGGGAAAAGATGTTCGTCCCTTGTTGATAAACCGGCAAAAATTCCCTTTCAAACAACAATTTTTATCCCCTGCCCCCTCAGGTCCTCCCGCCGCCAACTTCCACCAACGGACAACCAACAGTCTACCAACGCGTTACTAACGCGAACCTCAAAGACACCGTAACATGAACTGCATTGCCGACAAGCACTTCCATTCAACAACCGGGGAATACGAACATTTTTCATCCGGTATTAATTATTGCTACTCCTAAACTTTTTTAAATAAAACTCATTAACTAAAGGCGAACTCATTCATGAAAGCCATTTGCGAACGAGAAAAGCTGTCCCATGCCTTCCAAACTGCGGCCGGCGTGGCCCCGTCGCGAAGCCCCAAGCCGATCCTGCAAAACCTCAAGCTCGAACTGGCCGGAGAAAAAGCGGTCCTTACCGGAACGGACCTGGAGGTGGGAATCCGCATGGAAGTGCCGGGATTTTCCATCGAACAGCCGGGCAGCGTCATTCTGCCGAAGGAACGTTTCGGCAGGATTCTCCAGGAAAGCAGCGATGAAAAACTCAGCCTGGAGGGTGACGAGAAGCAAATCCTGGTCCGCGGCGAGCGCAGCGAATTTCAACTCCCCTTGGAAAATCCCGAGGAATTTCCGGATATCGCCGCCTTTGAAGCGGACAAGTATCACGAGGTGCCGGTCTCGTTCTTCCGCGAAACCATTCGCCGCACGATCTTCGCCACGGACAATGAGAGCAGCCGCTATGCGCTCGGCGGCGTGCTGATCGAGTTTGCCGACGGGAATCTAACGGCCGTGGCGACGGATGGACGGAGGCTGGCAAAACAGGAAGGCCCGGTGAAATCGGTGGGCGAGCCTCTTCCCAGCGATCAGATGACCATTGTGCCCACCCGGGCAATGCAACTGATCGAACGGGCGCTAGGCGACGGCGAAGAGAACATCATGCTTGCCGCCCGGGAGAACGACCTGCTGGTCCGAAGCGGAACGACGACCATTTACACGCGGCTGAAGGAAGGCCGGTTTCCCAAGTGGCGCGAGGTTTTCCCCCGTCGGGAGGTCGTGGCAAAGATCGACCTGACCGTTGGGCCGTTCCACGCCGCCGTCCGGCAGGCGGCAATCGTCACCAGCGAAGAGCGCCGGGGAGTGGATTTCACCTTCGGCGAGGGAAAGGTCGTCCTCGCCGCGCGCGGTGCGGAACTCGGCCAATCGCACGTCGAGCTGCCCATCGCCTACGAAAGTCCTTCCGTATCGGTGATGCTCGACCCCCGTTACATCAATGATTTCCTCCGCGTGCTCGATCCGGAGCGGGTCGTGACCATGGAAATCCGCGACGCCGAAACCGCCGTGGTATTTGCCACCGACGACGGCTACGCCTACGTCGTCATGCCGTTGGCCCGCGATCAAAGGTAATGGAAGAACAAAAACGTTTAGCTCCGGCACTTGTGCCGGGCGCCCTGTTTTGAAAGCGAGACGTCCCATGCCCCGAGGTCCCCAACCCATCGGCGAAATCCTTTCCGAGGTTATCGCCCGGCGGGGATGTGCCCGCGTGCAGAGCACCGAGGCCCTGGAATCCGCCTGGTCCGCGTCCGCCGGCGTCCTGGCGGCAAAGTACACCCAAGTCGGCGCCCTGCGCCGCGGCACCCTCGAAGTAACCGTCGCCCACTCGACGCTGATGCAGGAGCTTCGGTTCCAAAAGCGGGAACTGTTGGAGAAACTGGAAAGTCTGTTCCCCGAAGGAAAGATCCAGGATCTTCGATTCCGCGTCGGGAACGTATCGTAGAAACCTGCAGGAGGCGGCTCCTGCCGCCGATGGAGCGGGGTAAAAGCCGTCGGCGGCAGGAGCCGCCTCCTACAAAATTCCGTTTTCATCATCCTCATTTTACACTGCCAAACATGTCCAACGACAATCAGAACGACTCCTCCGACTTAAACGGCTATCGGCTGGACCGCTCGCCGGAGGAATCCTACTCGGCAAAAGACCTCGAACACCTGAGCGACCTCGAGCACGTCCGCGAGCGGCCCGCCATGTACATCGGCGACACGGTCTCCCGCGGCCTGCACCACCTGGTGTACGAAGTGGTCGATAATTCCATCGACGAGGCCATGGCCGGCCACGCCCGGGAAGTCACCGTCGTCATCAACAACGACGGCTCGGTCACGGTCGAGGACGACGGCCGCGGCATCCCCGTCGAAGAGCATCCCGAGCTGGGATTCTCCACCCTGCAAGGGGTGATGACCGTGTTGAAGTTCGGCGGCAAATTCAAGAAGGGGGCCTATCAGACCTCCGGTGGGCTGCACGGCGTGGGCGTAACCGTGGTCAATTTCCTCTCGGAGTGGTGCGAGGTCGAGGTCCGCCGCCAGGGGCACGTCTATCAGCAGGAGTACGAGCGGGGCGTGCCCCTGGGCGAAGTCCGCCGCATCGCGCGGACCGACCGCCGCGGTACGAAGACCTCCTTCAAGCCCGATCCCCAAATCTTCTCCAACACGAACTTCCAGTATGGCCTGCTCTACCGCCGGCTACAGGAACTGGCCTTCCTCAACCGCGGCGTGAAGATCGTCTTCCGCGACCAGCGGACCGGCGACGGCGAGACCTTCTGCTATCAGCGCGGGATCCTCGAATTCGTCGAATACCTCAACCGCGCCAGCGAACCCGCCCATCCGGACATCATTTACATCGACGGCGGGCAGGAGGGCGTCAGTTGGGAGATCGCCATCCAGTATTCGGCCGAGTACACCGAAAACGTCCACTCCTACGTGAACAACATCTGCACTACCGAGGGCGGGACCCACGTCTCCGGCTTCCGCTCAGCCATCACCCGGTCGATCAACGCCTACGGCCGGAAAGAGGGCATCTACAAGGATCTGATCCCCTCCGGCGACGACTGCCGCGAAGGGCTGACCGCCGTCATCTCGCTCCGCGTGCCCGAGCCGCAGTTCGAAGGCCAGACCAAGACCAAGCTCGGCAACAGCGAGATCGAAGGGATCATCAACTCCGCCGTCGGCGACTACCTGGCCAGGTATTTCGAGGAGAATCCCAAGACGGCCAAGGTCGTCGTGCAGAAGGGCCTGCTGGCGGCCGAGGCCCGCGAGTCGGCCCGGAAGGCCCGGCAGTTGGTCCGCGAACGCAAGGGCGCCCTCTCCGGCGGCGGCCTGCCCGGCAAGCTCCGCGACTGCACCAGCAAGGAGGTCGACCGCTGCGAGCTGTACCTCGTCGAGGGCGATTCGGCCGGCGGCAGCGCCGAGGGCGGACGCATCCGCGAGTTCCAGGCCATCCTCCCGCTGCGCGGCAAGATCATCAACGCCTACAAGTCCCGCGAGGACAAGGTCCTGGGCAATGAGGAGGTCCGCAGCATTATCTCCGCCCTGGGCATGGGCGTGGGCGAGGAGATGGACGTCGCCAAGCGGCGGTACGGCAAGATCATCATCATGACCGACGCCGACGTCGACGGCTCGCACATCCGCACCCTGCTGTTGACCTTCTTCTACCGGCAGATGTACGACCTCGTCCACGGCGGGCACGTCTACGTGGCGCAGCCGCCGTTGTTCCGCGTGCGGCAGAAAAAAGAGGTCTACTACGTCCAGACCGAGGAGGAGATGAAGGCCCAGTTGCTCGACGCCGGGCTGAAGGACGCCGCCTTTGATCCCGGCGACGGCCGGACGCTGCAGGGCCGCGAGATGGAACGCCTTTGCCGCACCCTGGCCGCGCTGGAGGAGCCGCTGCTGGCCCTGGAACGCCGCGGCATCAGTCTCCGCGCCCTGGCCGACCGGCAGGACCCGGCCACCGGCCGGCTGCCGATCTTCCACGTCTTCGTCGGCCGCGAAGAGCACTGGTTCACCACCCGGGAAAAACTCGACGAGTTCCTCGCCGCCCGCGAAGAGGAAGTTGGTGAAGAACTCTCCTTGGAGGACGAGCCGGAAAAAGTCCGGCCGGCCGAAAGTCCCGAGAAGGAAGATGAAGAGGAAGCCGCCGTCCCCCGGGCCAGCCGGCTGCACATCGTCGACCTGCTCGAGGTCCGTTCGATCAACTCCCAGCTTGCCGAACTCCGCACGATGGGCTTCGACATCGACAGCCTCCTGCCGCAGGAGCGGACCGGCATCGAGGAGCCGCGCTACCGGCTCCGCCGCGGCGAGACCGCCACCGGCCTGGACGACCTCCGCGAACTGCTCCCGGCCGTCCGCTCCGCCGGCGAAAAGGGCCTGCAAGTCACCCGCTTCAAGGGCCTCGGCGAAATGAACGCCGAAGAGCTTCGCCAGACGACGCTCGACCCGGCCAACCGCACCCTCCTTCAGGTTACGATGGAAGACGTCGGCGCCGCCGACGACCTGTTCCGCATCCTCATGGGCGACAAGGTCGAACCCCGCCGCGAGTTCATCGAAAAGCACGCGCTGGAAGCGCGGAATTTAGATGTGTAGTACTATTTACTCTTCTCGTAAGTGGGAGTGCAATGATGTCGGAGGATTGAAGAAATCGAATTAGCTGTATTGATGACCAGGGAAAGAGATGTTCTAGTATTACTTGGTGAGAAAATCTAATGATTTCCCTAATAGAAACACTCGACTACAGATGTTTGCGTTATGTGAAACAAAAGCTGGGGCAGTTCCACGTGCTCGTAGGTCCTAATGCCAGTGGCAAAACCACCTTTCTTGATACAGTGGCGTTTATAGGCCGATTGGTCTCGGATGGTTTGGAATCGGCGATTGGTGAAAGGACGCAAAATTTTATTGATTTGCTTTGGGGCAGAAAAGGAGATGCTTTTGAAGTAGCAATCGAAGCTTTCATTCCCCAGGAGCGTCAACAATTACTCGCCGAGGAATTACAACAATACACGTTAATACGATACGAAGTACGGATAGGGGTTGATGCTGCTACCGGGGAGACTCTTATTATTTCTGAACAAGGTTCTTTAGTGACGGATTGTTTAGAAGAGCCATCTCAGAAACTCCTTTTTCCTAATCCCACACCACCTCCACCAACCATAATTGGAAGGAGGAAATCTCCTAAGACAAAGAGATTATTCACGAAAGGCACAAACGATAACTACTACTCGGAAGCGTATCCACAGGAAGGCCGTTGGGCACCTTCATTCAAATTAGGCCCTCGAAAATCTACGCTTGGAAACCTTCCAGACGATGAATCTGTTTATCCTGTAAGCACTTGGCTGAAACAACTTCTTTCTAAGGGCGTTGAAAAGATTACCCTCAACAGCCAGCAAATGAGAAAACCGAGTCCGCCAGGTCAAAAAAGTGGCTTCAAAGCGGATGGATCGAATATTCCTTGGGTTGTTGAATCATTATCAGAAAAAAGACCGGAACGTTTTCTGGCTTGGATCAATCACTTGAGGACCGCACTACCTGACCTTCAAAATATTAAAACAATTGTTCGCCAAGAAGATCTACATCGTTATATTGTATTGGTTTATTCTGATGGATTAGAAGTTCCATCTTGGACGGCCTCCGATGGAAGTATGAGGCTGCTTGCTCTAACGCTTCCCGCTTATTTGGAAGACTTCAAAGGTATTTATTTAATTGAAGAACCAGAGAATGGAATTCATCCACGAGCAGTGCAAACGATGTATCAGTCCTTGTCGAGTGTCTACGACGCACAAATTCTCTTGGCGACCCATTCGCCGGTAATTCTCAGTAATGCCGATCCTGAAAATGTCCTTTGTTTTGCAAAAACCGAGGAGGGAGCGACAGATATCGTTCTTGGAAATGAGCATCCCAACCTTCGGGATTGGCGGCGGGATGAGAATTTGGGAGTTCTCTTCGCCGGAGGAGTGCTGGGATGAGTGAGCAAGCCGGAATCAAGGATTTGGTGGCGCTGGTTGCTGATGGGCAAATGGAATTCTGTCTAAGAGGAATTCTCACGCGCCAGGAAGCCTTGCGAATTCGAAATATCAATGTTGATATTTTCGTGCATCCTGATAAAGATCCTGGTTGCTTAAGGAGAGGCGAAAACTTTTTGCAGCCTTTTAGCCGGCGTTATGCACATGCTCTCATCATGCTGGACCGTGAAGGCAGTGGAAGAGAGCATCTTCCAAGAGAAACAATGGAAGCAGACCTGGAAGTCAAACTTAGGAAAACTGGCTGGGATGAAAGAGGCGCAGCCATCGTTTTAGACCCTGAATTGGAGATGTGGGTGTGGAGTGATTCGCCGGAAGTCGATGAAGTTTTAGGTTGGAGTGGCAGGAGCCCATGCTTGCGGGATTGGTTATGCCAACAGGGTTATCTGAGTACACTGGGAAATAAACCTTCTGATCCGAAAAGTGCGTTCCTAGCAGCCTTGAGAAAATCACGAAAACAAAAATCGTCTATGGTTTTTTTTGAATTGGCTCAACGAGTGAGCATGCATCGCTGCATCGATCAAAGTTTCATAAAACTAAAGTCGGTGCTTCAAAAATGGTTTTCTTGCAACTATTGAACCCTGCATGGCCAATGAACTGTTCTACGGCCGAAAGACCAGCAAACTCGGCTGGAACAGCCGTGTTTGCGGTGGAACCACGATCATTGGCTGCATCGGCATCAATAAAAGTTCACTTGAAACGATAGAGGGAGTTAATTCATCTCCAAGCTGCGGCCTTGGAGCATCTTTTTTAGAAGAGTTCGTTGATCTTCAGAGTGTCAATAATCCCGCCGGCAGAAGAGCAGCGCCGCCCAGAAGAGCACAAAGGCCTCGAAGCCTAGCGACGTGCCGAGGATCCAGGCGATCGACCGGCCGCGGAGGACGTCGATCAGGTCCTTCTGCGCCGCCTGCATCTTCATCGTCTCGGGCCCGGCGGGCGGTTGGTGCGGCAACTCGGCTACTTTCATCAATGCCCGCTCCAACAGCTCGATCGTGTCGCTCGTCTTCGGCAGCACGGTTCTGACGCCGTGAACGACGTCGTAGGCGACGTCCAGCGCGGGCGAATCATTCGAACCTTCCGCTTCGGCCGTTGGCGCTGCCGTCGGCGGGCGGATTGCCTTGGGGGTCGAGTTTTTCTGCTGGTGCGCCTCAACCTGGACCGCCGCGAAATCGACGCCGCGCTTGTTCATCGTCTTGAACATCAGCAGCGTGTTCTCCGCCGAGCCGACGAGGAACACCCCGAACCAGAACAACAGTGTCAGCAGCAGCGCGGCCACCGTCGAACGCGTCCAGACGCCCAGCAGCACGCACACCGCGAACAGGTAGCTGAAGAAACAGACCACCAGGGGGACGGCCAAAAACAGCCCCGGCTCCCAGACCCCGCCGCGCAATCCGATCACCAGGAAACACGCCGCGCTGAAGATCGTTACCTGCAGCGCCGTAAACAGCAGTCCCGCCGCGTACTCGGTCAGGAAAAGCCGCAGCCGGCCGATCGGCTTCGAGACGTACAGGTCGATCGAGCCGCTGCCGATCAAGTCGGGAAAGATCCCCGCCGTCGAAACCAGGGCCAGGATCGTCGCCAGCCAGGCCAGCCAGACGCCGATGCCGATCTGCGTGAACAACAGCTTGTAGAACTGGTCCGGCGGCACCTGCCGGGCGTTGAACAGATCGCTGTCGATCTGCCAGAAGAGGATCTTCAAGCCCTGCGGGTTCACGCCTACGCCGGCAAACGACGCCACGAACAGCCCGGAGAGGATCAGCACCAGCCAGAAAAGTTTCTTCGAATTCAGGCTGCGGTAGGCTTCCAGGAATATCGCCCAGGTCTGCGTCATGGTTTTTTGGAGGGTTGATGGTCTGCCAAGGTGTAAGGAGTGGGTGCCATGGCCACGCTTGCGTGGCCATGCGGCAACTTCTTCTGTTGCTTCCCATGCCCACGACAAGCGTGGGCATGGCACCCCGGTGTCATTGGCGGCCTCCTTGCGGCGGCGAGTCGGAGACGATCTGGATAAACAGGTCCTCCAGCGATTGCCGCTGCCGCCACACGGCAAAGATCACCTGCCCGCGGCCCCGCAGGGCGTCGATCAGCGGCTGGATCCGCTCCGGGTCGCCGGTGCCGATCCGCAGCACGTTGCCGTCCAACTCGACCGCCTCGCCCGTGGCAAGCTTTCCGGCCTCGCGCGGCGGGGGACAGTCCCCCTTGGTTGCCCCCGCTTCTGTTGCATTAACCGTCAAACAGACGGCCCACTCGCCGGGCGCCGCCGCACGCATCGCTTCGCGCATGGCCTGGTCCGGCCTGCCGTGAAGCTGGATGAAAAAGTGCTCGCTGCCGGCGGTCAATTCGTCGAGCGTCCCCTGCCGGACCACCTTGCCCGACAGGAGGATGGCCACCCGGTCGCACAGGCGCTCGACCTCGCTGAGCAGGTGGCTGTTCAGGAAGATCGTCTTCCCCTGGTCCCGCAGCCGGCCGAGCACCTCGCGGACCTCCCGCCGGCCGACCGGGTCCAGGCCGTCGGTCGGCTCGTCGAGGACCAGCAGTTCGGGATCGTTCATCAGCGCCTGGGCCAGCCCGATCCGCTGCTGCATCCCTTTCGAGTACGTGCCCACCTTCACGTCGGCCCATTTCGCCAGCCCGACCATGTTCAGCAGTTCCAGTGCCCGGCGCTTCCGCGTCGGCCGATCCACTTTCGCCAGCGCGGCGAAGATCTCCAGGACCTGCCGCCCGGTCAGATACGGCGGGAACCTCAAGTGCTCGGGCAGATAGCCCACCCGTGCCAGCGCGGCCTTCTGCCCGATCGGCTGCCCCAAAATCGTCCCCTCCGCCCGGTTCGGCCGGACGACGGTCATCATAATCTTGACCAGCGTGCTCTTGCCCGCCCCATTCGGCCCCAGCAGCCCAAAGATCTCGCCCGCCCGCACCTCCATCCGGATCCCCCGCAGCGCCTCGACCCGCCGCCGATACGTCTTCGCCACGTCCCGCAGATCGATGGCCAGGTCAGGCATGCAATTACCTATATTACCACGAAGTGCAACGCACTTTTTTGAGGCCGATTTTTTACGTCAAGTGTTGCACTTCGAAGTGATTGTATTGTTGGAGGTTATGGCAATAGTCGGAACCGTAACTTCGTGCAGCCCGAAATGGGGGCGTTGCACTTGGGTGTTTGGGTAAACCTCGGAATGGGCTCAGGAAATTCATCGAATTGACCCAGTAGGACAGGTTGCCAACCTGTCCCCACGCCCCTCCCGAAACTTTCCGCAACAGGACTACTTACTATGTTTCGTTGGCGAGCGCTTTTTATTGGATTGTAGCAGAGGGCGTGGCCCAGTTTCCAGGCTAAAAACACCACCAGGAGGTCAGGCATTTTTGTATGTCGTTTCGGGGACTGTCCCCCTTCTCCCGGCCCCGGCGCCGGAATTTTGCCCCCCAAAAGCGCAAAAAAACAGCCGCCCTGCTTGCGCATGGCGGCCGGTTGCTCCGTAGGACAGTGGAAAGCGAATAGTCTTTCTTTTGCCGCAAATTCCTTGCAAGTCAATGGGAAAATGGGGGAGCTTGATTTTTTAGGGCGTTATTATGAGACCGTTTTGCTTAGAGACTGGAATGCCATGAGCAAAATCTTTGGCAGTGATTCGTATGCCATCTTATTTATCCCTACATTGGGGGCCATTTTAATTATTGCATGGGGGTGTTATAATCAAAAGCGATCTTTTTTCGTAATCTTTGTCATAAGCACTTTTTCATTACGGGGATGGAGCATCGAAATCTATCGAACGTAGCAGACTGCTTGTAAGACATTCTCATCGATTATTCTGCCGTGCTTTTAAAGGCGAAAGGGGAAAACATGTTGTTCAATTCTTTGCACTTTCACGTTCGGTCTTTAACTCGCTTGCACCCGAAGTCGGACAAATCGAAAAGCAAGAAACCGACGATGGTAAACCGCTGGAGGTGGTTCTCGCCCGCAACCGCAATGGTTCTGAGTACAGTTCTCCTTCTCTCTTGCCTGAGTTCGATAGCCCCTGCGACAATTATATGGTCAGACGATGTGGTTCCTGAGGACCCGACCACATGGACACTCAGTACCACTGGCTATATTGGTTACTCCTCTACGGGAACAATTACTGTAAATGGCGGGAGTGGCTTGTTAAGTGATGACGCCTACCTGGGCTACAATTCTGTTTCCAGCGGCACGGCAACGATTACCGGCGCTGGCTCAACTTGGACCAATAACGGCAGCCTCAGTGTTGGAGAATCGGGCAGCGGAACACTGAACATTGAAGCAGGTGGGCAGGTCAGCAGCTACTCAGCCTATCTGGGTGGCTATCAATTTTCAAGTGGTACAACAACGGTAACTGGCTCAGACTCAATGTGGACGATTAACAGCGATTTCCGCGTCGGGGCCTCGGGGAGCGGTATGTTGTACATTGAAGCAGGGGGGGAAGTTATCAGTGGAAATGGTAGTTATTATAACTATCTGGGCTATAACACGGGTTCCACGGGCACGGTAACAGTCACCGGAAATGATTCGAAGTGGACTATTAATGGTTATGGTCTATACATTGGCTACGGCGGCAATGGGACACTAAACATTGAAGCGGGTGGGCAGGTGATCAATAGTGGCGGATGCCAAATGGGAACATATTCCAATTCCACAGGCACAGTAACCGTTACCGGTACTGGCTCCACTTGGATCAACAATGGTGGCGTCAACAACAGCTATTACGGCAACTGTATTCTGAATATTGAGGCGGGCGGGCAGGTCATCAGTTCCACTGGATCACTAGGGGGTGGCAATCTTGGTTCGAATACGCGCGGTACGGCAACTGTTACCGGTACCGAATCGAAATGGACCATGAGCACCGATTTCACTGTAGGTGACGGTGGCCTCGGTACGTTACAGATCGAGGCCAGTGGGCAGGTCAGTTGTTTCAATGGATACCTCGGTAAGCAACGCTATAGTCTCGCAACTAATTCTACAGCCACAGTTACCGGCGCTGGCTCGAAATGGACCAATAACAACAATCTCTACATCGGCTTTGGTACGCTACGCATTACGGAGGGCGGGGTGGTCAGTGATGTCGATGGCTACCTGGGCTACAACTGTTCCGGTTCTCAATATTGCATTGTAACGATTTCCGGCACTGACTCGATGTGGATCAATAGTGGCAATTTCTACATTGGTCGATATGGCAACGGCACATTGAACATCGAGGCGGGCGGAAAAGTAAGCAATACTGATGGCTACTTGGGCTACAATTCTTCTCCGATTACGACAACGGTTACCGGAAACGGGTCGACCTGGACAAATAGTGGTGATCTCCGCGTTGGCATTGGCAACTCTGGCAATGGTATTCTGAATATCGAGGCAAGCGGACAAGTCAGCAATTCCAATGGTTACCTAGGTTACGATTCCGGTTCCACGGGTACGGCAACGGTTTCGGACACAGGCTCTACGTGGACCAACAGCGGCAATCTCTATGTTGGTTACTCTGGTAATGGCACGCTAAACGTTGCGGGAGGTTGGGTAAAAGCGGTGACTCTGACGCTGGCAAATAGCAGCGGCTTCACAGGCACTTGTAATCTTAACAATGGCGGCACACTACAAGTTGGAACCATCACGCAAGGTTGTGGCACCGCGAATTTCAATTGGAACGACGGAGTAATCCAGAACTTAAGCCCCGATGCCGATTTGACGATTTCTTATAACCTAAGTATAAAACTTGCTGCAACCGGCACTCATGCCTTCTATATCGATTCGGGCCGCACCGGAACCATTGACGCGGTTTTTAGCGACGCCACCACTAGTGGAACACTCGTCAAGGACGGCGCGGGAATATTAATACTCTCCGGCAACAACACGTACACCGGCGTTACTACAGTCAATGGCGGTTCCCTGCAAATCGGCAACGGTGCCTCGACGGGAAGCATTTCCGGAAACGTCTTCAACAATGGCGATCTGATCTTCAATCGCTCCAGCTATATTTATGGAGGATCCATTTCCGGTTCGGGGAGTCTTGCCAAACAGGGCAACAACACATTGACGCTTACTGGAGATAATACTTACACCGGTCTCACCACCATTAGCGGGGGCACACTGCAAATCGGCAACGACGGCACGACGGGAAGCATTTCCGGAAATATCTTGATTGATACTAATTGCACACTGACCTTCAATCGTTCAGATCCTTGCACTTTCGAGAGGACTATCTCCGGCGCAGGAAGTCTTACTCAGCAAGGCACTGGCGTGCCGACGCTAACCGGCACGAATGACTATACCGGCGTCACGACCATCAGAAGTGGTGCGCTTCAGGCAGACATTGGTATCGGTATCCCCTCAACGAGCTTTTTGCGTCTCGACGGCGGCGTACTCCAAAATAATGAATCCGATTCTTTTACACGCGGATTGGGTGGCATAGGCAGCACATTTTGGTGGTCGTCCAATGGTGGAGGTTTTTCCGCTGGCACGAATGCCTTTAACGTGAATGTCGGCAACGGCACGGCTTTGACATGGGGCACCTCCGTCGGCTCACAAATCGTCGGCACCCTCAAGTTTGGCTCCCCAACTGCCGCCAATGTAACGATCTTCCATAACTCCGTCAATCTCGGCAGCACGGACCGCACAATTCAAGTAGACGACAACATTGATTCATCCATCGACTACGCCTTGATGTCGGGGAATATCAGCGGTTCTGGGGGCATCGTGAAAACCGGGGATGGTATGCTGACATTGACTGGAACCAATACTTACAACGGAGACACCGTTATCAGCAATGGTACGCTTCAGGCCGACGTCGATGTTGGAATCCCTTCAACCAGTTGTTTACAACTAGACGGCGGGGTGCTCCAAAACAAAGATTCCGATTCTTTTACGCGCGGATTGGGTGGCATAGGCAGCACATTTTGGTGGTCGTCCAATGGTGGAGGTTTTTCCGCCGGCACACTTGCCTTTAACGTGAATGTCGGCAACGGCACGGCCCTAACTTGGGGCAGTTCTGGCGGCCCGCGTGGCACCCTCAAATTCGGCTCCTCCACTGCCGCCAATGTAACGACATTCTGTAATAATATCAATCTCAACGGATCAAACCGAACCGTTCAAGTGGACGACAATCCCAACTCATCGGCCGACTACGCTGTTCTATCGGGCATTCTTTCCAACAGCACCGGCACGGCGGGGATCATCAAAACCGGTACCGGACTTTTGTTGCTTACTGGCGACAACACCTTTAACGGTGTCACTACCATCAGCGAGGGCACCATACAAATCGGCAATGGCGGCACGACGGGGTGCGTTTCTGGAAACATTGCCAACGATAGCATCCTGGTCTTCAACCGCTCCGATAATTATGCCTTCGCAAAAAGCATCTCCGGAACCGGAAGTCTCATCCAACAAGGCCCCGGTGTTCTGACACTTACTGGATCTATGACTTACACCGGTGACACGATTATTAGGAATAGCGTACTAGAGACTAACGTCATGACCCCAACCAGCTTTTTATGCCTAGACGGCGGTGTGCTGCAAAGCAATGGCGTCACATCGTTCACCCGAGAATTGGGAACTAGCGGGAGCACCTTCCAGTGGACGGCCAATGGCGGCGGTTTTTCCGCCGGCACGCCCCCATTGAACGTGAATATCGGCTACGGCACTGCTCTGACGTGGGGCACCTCCGTCGGCTCGCAAATCATCGGGACCCTCAAGCTCAGTTCCTCGACGGCTTCTAACGTAACGACCTTCCTCAATCCTATTGATCTCGGAGGAGAGGATCGAACCGTTCAAGTGGATGACAACATTAATTTATCTGCCGATTATGCCGTCATATCCGGGAATATCACCAATAGTAACGGCACGGCGGGCATTCATAAAACGGGAAATGGTAGATTGGACCTTTCGGGTAACAATTTCTATAACGGAACAACGACTGTCGATGACGGGATACTCAGGTTTGCGAACTCCAACGCTATGACCTCCTGTGACTACATCGTCAACGGCGGAACGTTGGATATCGGTGGGATTTCGAAGTCAATCGGCACCTTCCGAATCACCGGAGGCACGGTGACCGGCAACACGCTAACCAGCAATGCTCCTTATGATATTCAGGGCGGTACGGTCAATGCCCGCTTGGCGGGAACAGTTGGGCTGACTAAAACTGGTGAAGGTACTGCGACCGTCACCGCGCCGATCTATACGGGAACCACGACTATCCAGGAAGGGACTCTCACTATCCTCGGAACGCTACCCGGCGGCAATTATGCCATTCACGGCGGGATTCTGGACATTGGCACACTTTCGAGACCAATCGGTTATTTCCAGATGACCGGCGGCACGGTAAGCGGAACCAGCACGCTGACCAGCAATGCTCCTTATGATGTCCAGGCCGGCACGATCAATGCCAACTTGGCAGGCCCTATCGGGTTGAATAAAACCGGCGCAGGTACAGCGATACT
Source organism: Pirellulales bacterium (assembly GCA_016936015.1). GTDB lineage: Bacteria > Planctomycetota > Planctomycetia > Pirellulales > Thermoguttaceae > JAFGPV01. The sequence continues at coordinate 1,828 of JAFGPV010000178.1, read as the reverse complement.
CAACGGCCAAAATACCTACATGGGTGGCACCACCGTCAGCGGCGGCACCCTGCAAATCGGCAATGGCGGCACTACGGGAAGCATTACCGGAAACATCGTCAACAATAGCGCCCTGGTCTTTAACCGCTCCATTAGTTTTGGCTTCCCAGGGAATATCTATGGATCGGGAAACCTCATCCAGGAGGGTGCCGGCATGCTGACGCTCGCCGGCAACAACACCTACTCCGGAACAACGACTGTCAACGCCGGGATACTCAGTTTTTCTAGCATCAACGCCATGTCCGCCGGAGACTACGTCGTGAACGGCGGAACGTTGGATATCGGTTCGATTTCGAAGTCGATTGGCACTTTCCAAATCACCGGCGGCACGGTGATCGGCAACACGTTGACCAGTAATGCCACTTATGACATCCAGGCCGGCTCGATAAGTGCCCGTCTGGCGGGCGAGGTGGGATTATATAAAACCGGCCCGGGCACGGCAATCCTCAATGCACCCAACACCTATACTGGTGACACGATCATCAGCGACGGAGTTCTTCAGGCAAATATCAACTTTGGCTTACCCTCAACGTGTTTTTTGTGTCTTGACGGCGGTGTACTGCAAACAAATGGTACATTCATCCGTGGATTGGGCGTTAGCGGGAACACCTTCCAATGGACGGCCAACGGCGGAGGTTTTTCTGCCGGTATGGGGTGTTGTAGTGTGATTGTCGGTGAAGGCGTGCCATTGACGTGGGGCACCTCCGTCGGCTCACAAATTGTTGGGACCCTCAAACTCGGCTCGTCAACAGCCGCCAACATTACAGCCTTTGCTAATCCCATCGATCTTGGCGGCGCGGATCGAACCATACAAGTGGATGATAATCCTGATACAACCGCCGACTGGGCATTGATGCCAGGGAATATCACCAATAGCAGCGGCACTGCGGGCATTATTAAAACAGGCGATGGAAAATTGGTCCTCAATGGGGCCAATTCCTACAACGGAGCCACGATCATCATTGCTGGAACACTCGCCCTGGCGCCCAACGGCCAAATCAATCCGCTCTCCACGATCGATAACGACGCCACGTTCCTGATTGACGGGGGCACGCACACGGTCGGCACAATTATCGGGACAGGTGTCACTCAATTGAATTCCGGCACTCAACTGATCACTCCGAGCATCACGCAGGGGACGCTGATCATCGGCTCCGTAGAGGAGATGACAGAATTGGCTCCCGTACCTGAACCCGGTGCATTAACCCTTCTCGTGTCACTTGGTGTCACGATTGCCGCGGGATATCTACATAAGAAAAGGCGAGATTTATCCATTGAGTGTTATGCACGTCACAACAAATATTGGCCAAAATAATACGCCTTTGTTGTACAACAGATTTGTTTTATATTTTAAGGGGCCTCGATCGAATCACGAAAACACGAAAGTACGAAAACACGAGAAACAACTCCCTCAAAAAGGCTGTTTTCGTGATTTCGTCCTTTCGCGCTTTCGTGATCCTGTTGCGCAAGACGACCCGGCAAGACGGTATCCCTTTTCCAAAGCGGCAGGATGCCGCTTCTACTTTTTCAGCGCGGGCTACCCGCTTTTCCGGGACTGGCCCATTTTCCCTCTTGAAATCGGCCGCCTCCTTGTGTATATTCGGAGATGTGTACTTATGTCCACATTCTGCTCTTTAACAATTCGGTCCGGCAACCGTTCACGGGCCTTGTCAGTCGCCTTTCGCTCCGCGAAAGCAGCGCCACTTTCGCGGATAGGCTGTGAATTTATTGTTGATTTGCCGTCGAGACCACAATCCGTAGGGTGCGTGAAACGCACCATCACAATAGG
>JAFGPV010000004.1 GCA_016936015.1 Pirellulales bacterium | reverse complement strand
GGACGAAACTCCAAGCGATGATTGAATCTGCGTCAATTTTTGAATATCAAAATTGTGGGTAAACCTAAGGCTAACAGCCGCCGAGAGATGTGGGTATTCCCCGCGGCGGCTGTTAGCCGCCGGCTACTTGATAAAATTATTGTTAAACTGATCCTCAATAATTATTCCCCTGCGAAACGTTCGTCTAGTTGACACCATGCGTCCGATTCTTTCCTGCTTGTTTATGGTCATCACCTCCAATCTCCTTTACGCCGCCGAGGACCTTCCCGTCACGGGACAGAAGGTTGAGGAACTCCGGTCGTTCGATCGCCGGTTCAAGGAATTGCTCCGCCGGCACGATTTGCCCGGCGCGGCGGCGGCGGTAGCCAAGGACGGCCGATTGGTCTACGCCCGGGGTTTCGGCTGGGCCGACCGGAAGAACCGGACTCCCTTGCAACCCGACGCCCTGATGCGGATCGCCAGCATCTCAAAATTAATTACGGCGGCGACGGTCGTCCGGCTGGCCGAGCAGGGGCGGCTGAATCTCGACGATCCGGTTCTTCCGTATCTCAAGAAATTCGGCGCCGAGGACAATCCGCACCTCGATCCCCGCTGGAAGCAAATCACCATCGAGCACCTGTTGCGCCACATTGCCGGTTTCAACCGCTACCAGTCCTTCGATCCGATGTACATGCCCAAGCGGTTCACCAAGGAGCTGGGCAGTCCCGTCAAACCGTCCGCGATCGTCCGCTTCATGCTCGGCCGGCCCTTGGACTCCGATCCGGGCACGAGATACGCTTATTGCAATTTCGGATACTGCGTCTTGGGCCGGGTCATCGAGGAGGTCACGGGCAAGGGCTATGAAGAGGCCGTCCGAGAGTTAATTTTACGCCCGGCGGGCATCGCCCGCATGCGTCTCGGCAAGACGCGGCCCGCCGATCGGGCCGAAGGCGAAGTTCATTACCACATGTCCGAGGGCGCCGCGGCCGTCCGATCGGTCTTTCCCGAGGACAAAAAACCCGTCCCGGCGCCGTACGGTGAATTTTATCTGGAGGCCATGGACGCCAACGGCGGATGGATCGCTTCGGTCGTCGATCTGATGCGTTTCGCCACGGCGCTGGACGGACGCCGCCCGCCCCGGCTGCTCAGCCCCGAGTCGATTCAAAAGACCGAAGCCCTTTCCGATCCTCCGGTGTACAGGAACAGGAAAACGGGAGAATTCTATGGATTGGGCTGGGTGATTTATCCGCAGCCGGGGGACGGGAATAATTGGGCCCACGGTGGTTCTTTCTCCGGCACCCGGGCCATGTTGATCCGCAGCTATGACGGCCTGGCCATGACAATCGTGCTCAACAGCCAGCCCGTCAAGGACAAGTCCTTTCTGCTGGAACTCGATCAAACGCTCTGGAAGGCCGCCGGCGCGGTCACCGCCTGGCCTGAAGGGGATCTCTTTCCGCAGTATCCTTGATGTTCTTATCGCTTGTCCCTTGTAGGAGGCGGCTCCTGCCGCCGATAATAGCTTTGACCCCTCGACCATCGGCGGCAAGAGCCGCCTCCTACAATCGCACCGTTTTTTTGTTATAATGCCCCATTTACCCTCCCTCCCCCAACCCCAACCACTCATGCGCACAGTATTAGTCACCGGTGGCGCCGGTTTCATCGGATCGCACCTGGCCCAAGCCCTGGTCGCCCGCGGCGACCGGGTCCGCGTGTTGGACAACCTGAGCACCGGCTTCCGGGCCAACATGCAGGAATTTTCGGAGAAAATCGAATTCTTTCACGCCGACCTGCTCGATTCGGCCGCCGTCGAGAAGGCGGTGGCGGGAGTGGATTGCATCTTCCATCAAGCGGCGTTGGCCTCGGTCCCCCGGAGCGTGGAGCGGCCGTTGGACACCCATGCCCACTGCGTCACCGCGACCGTGAATCTCCTGGACGCGGCCCGCCGGGCGGGAGTCCGCCGGGTGGTCTATGCGGCCAGCAGCAGCGTCTACGGCGACCAGCCCTTCAGCAGCAAGCGCGAGGGCGATTTTCCCCAGCCCCTTTCCCCCTACGCCGCAGCCAAGCTGGCCGGGGAATTTTACTGCGCCGCCTTTGCCGCCTCTTACGACCTGGAGACGGTCGCGCTGCGCTATTTCAACGTCTTTGGACCCCGCCAGGATCCCGGCAGCCCTTATTCCGCGGTGATTCCCCTGTTCATCACCGCCCTCCTGAACGGGAAGCAGCCGGTGATCTACGGCGACGGTCTCCAGTCGCGCGACTTCACCTTCGTGGCCAACGTGGTGCAGGCCAACCTGCTGGCCGCCGACGCCCCCGGCGTCAGCGGGCGGACGTTCAACGCGGCCAACGGGCGGTCCACCAATCTGCTGACCTTGCTGGCCCACCTGAACCGCCTGTTGGGGACCGACATCGCGCCCCGCTTCGATCCGCCGCGGATCGGCGACGTCCGCGAGAGCCTGGCCGACGTCACCCAGGCCCGGAAACACCTCGGCTTCGATCCGGAAGTCGATTTCGAGGAAGGACTCCGCCGCTCGATCGCCTACTACAAGAAAATAGCGGGCGGCGCCAAGTAAGCGCACAAAAGCCGCTCGCGAATTCGCAACGCATAAGGGCCTCATCCCTTCCCTTCGCCGATCATCTGCTTGTAGTGCAGGAAGCGGCTCATGGCGTAGGCGCGGTCGCGGCTGCGGCGGAGCAAGGCGGCCTGGGCTTCGAGGTGCTGGCCGAAGTCGGTGGCGGCGACCGTCGCCGGGCGGCGCGGGCGGCCGAAAATCGGCCAACGGGCGAAACAAAACAGGACGCCCGCCACGGAAAAGTGCAGAAGAATCCAATTGGTCGGCCAGATCTGGAAGATCTCCAATCCGGTGGGTGTGGCGGCCAGGGGATCCTGCTCCCGGATCGGCGGCCCCCCCGGCCGGCTCTCGAGAAAAACCACCTTCTGCCCCGGTTCGCCGACCGCGTCGATCAGCTTGCCCGCCAGCTTGCGGTGTTCTCGGTTGACCAGCGGCAGGTTCAGCAGGAACGAGCCGTTGGCCACCAGAATCAACTGACTGCCTTCCACGTCGTAGCGGCTCACCAACGGATCGCCCCGGGAGCTGAGGAGCACTTCGGCCTCGTCGTCGGGGGCCAGACGGCTGAACAGTTCCATCTCCAACCGGGACGCCGTAACGTCGGAGGTCCACTCCGTTTCTCCCTTGAGCGTCCGCACCGGCCGGGACTTCGAAAGGTTCTTGACGGTGAACCAGGCGCACGAGGCGGAACCGCCGAGGGCCGCGCGCTGACGGGAAAAATCAGTCCGGGCCGAGGCCCATTCGCCCTGGACCAGCGGCGTCTGTTCCGGCGGAGCGCCGGGCAAGACCTTCTGCCAGTAGAACGGCGCGGCGTCATAGTCGCGGCCGACGTAGACCAGGGTCCGCCCCGGCGCCTCGGCCAGCCACTCTTCCAGCCAGGCGATCACCTCCTTGGAGGGCGGCTGGAAGTCGTCGGGAAACCAGACGATGCAATCGGCCTGCTTCCGCAGCCGGGGCGAGAGCGAATGCCAGGAATGCACCCGGTGCCCCGCCTTCTCGAACATCTTGCCCAACACCGCCGTGCCGTTGACGCTCTGCGACGCCCCCGGCCCGGACCGCTGCCCGTAGCGGGTCTCCAGCTCGCTCCGGCAGCCGGACAGGAGCAGGAGAAGGATGAGGGAAATGAAAACCGCTTCCGGTTTAGCAAATGACGAGTGACGGGGCAAGAATGACGAATGTCGAAGGACGAAGGACGAAAGAAATCCGAAGGACGAAGGACGAAACGCTCCGCGATTCGGTGCCCTCAAGCGCGTCGGACGTTGGAACATTCGGGTTTTAAACATTCGTCATTCTTTCGTCATTCGGATTTCGTCATTCGTCATTATCCCTATCCCTCCGCCAGGACCAGAAACTCGTCTAGTTTCGTCCAGCAGGAATCGAAGCGGGTGCGGTCCAGCGTCCGGTGACCGAAAAAGACGTCCTCGAAGCAGACCATCGTCCGCGTCAGCAGCGCCCGCAGCGACGCCCGGGAGCCGAGTTCGCGGAGATACTGCCGGTTGGTCTTGCCGCGGGCCAGCCGGATGAGCTGCCGCCGGTCGAGCTGCACGAGTTGGAAGCTGAACAGGAAGACGATGGCCCGATCGTAGTCGCCGGCCTCATAAAGCCGCCGCGCCTCGCCCAGCAGGTCGGACCAACCGGCGGCGGAGAAGGGCAGGGCGTCGATCCGCTGCCGGGCGGCGGGATCCTCAGCCGCTCCTGCCGCGGACGGCTTCGGCTCTTTCAGCCGGCGGAGATACATCCGCACCAGTACGTAAACGATCGCAATCAACGCGACGGCCAACGCGATCCACGCCAGCCATTGCACGATCTCGCCCAGCGGCAGCCCGCGGAGCCAGGACCAATCCCATGGCTCTGCGACCTCGATCCGCTTCACGTCGTCGGCGTCGGAATCGTACCACGGATAGCCCCACCAGCGCTCGAGGCTCTCGCGGCCCGACTGGACCGGATCCTCGACGGCGAGCATTTCAAATTGCGAATTGAACAGTTGCGGGTGCCATGGCCACGCTTGTGTGGCCATGCTGGATTGGACTTCCCCTCGACATGCCCACGACGAGCGTGGGCATGGCACCACGCGCTCTTCCCACTGCAAACTGCAGATTGCAAATTGCAAATTGAGCAGCAGAGGCAAACTGAAAAACAGGGCGTTCATGTCCGTTGTCGATTAAGCCGGGCGCCTTCGGCGCGCATCAGTAACTCTACCTCCCAGCCCTCGCGGCGGATGCGGAGGTCGAGATAACTGAGATAGCGGGTCATCGTAAAAAATCCGATCGTCAGCCACAAGGCCGCGGGATAGAACACGGTGTACACCGGCCCCTGCGGCTCCCATTGATTAAAAAGCATCCCTCCCAGGCCCCAAAACGTCAGGCCCCAGGAGGCGAACAACAGTCCGCCCAGGGCCATGCTCACCATCCAACGGCCGGTCAATTCGCCGATCATGCCGCGGTGCAGCACCCGCAGGCGGCGGATCGTGGTCATCGCGCCCCGCCGACGCCGAAAGAAAGGATTCCGCTCCAGCAAAATCACTTCGCTCAGATAGGGCCAGACGCCGAACAGTAAGAACCACGGCGCCACGAAGCGGATCAGCGGAATCCGCAGCAGCACTTGGAAGAAAAACATCTGCGGGAACGTCCGGATCAAATCCCGGGCGATCTTCCGCGGCGAAACGGTTTTCTGAAACAGGGCCTCGCCCAAGTACAGCGTGATCGCCGCGGTGGCCAGTGGCGCTTCGATGAGCACCAGGAGGAGCATGTACCAGAGATACGTCAGGGGAATATCCAGTTCCGTCTCCGGCTCGAGGTAATTCTGAAGAAGATAGGCGTTAAAGAGCGCCATGGGGACAACCCCCAAAATGAATAATCCCGTCAGCGGCGCCGCGTGCGTCCGCAGCACCCGCAGCGCCAGGTCGAGCACGTCGACGTAGCTCCGCTGCCGGATCGCAATCCGATAGTGGTCCAATTGCATCATAAAGGATCGAGAAATTAACGCATCGTTCCTATTGTCATTTGACATTTGTCATTCGTCATTAGGACTTCGACATTCTTTCGTCATTCGGATTTCGTCATTCGTCATTCCCTCCCTCGGGTATCCCAGGAACACGAAATAAAACATCAGCAGCACGCCGCTCAAGAGGGCGACGGCGGCCTTGACCTCGTAGGGGGCCGCGGAGGGGGAGAGGAACGCCTCGATCAGCGCCGCCAGCACGAAGAGGATTACCGCCGTCAGGACGATCGGCAGCGACTGCTCGCCGGCGCGGCGGAGCGAGGCGCCGCGCGTCAGTCCGTGGGTGCCCACGATCGAAAATCCCAGCCGCATTCCCGCCGCGGCGCAGAGGACCACCGCCGTCAGCTCGAACGGCGCATGGGCGGTGACGAAATGAAAGAAGTTTTCGGAAGCCGCTCCCGACGTCCGGCTCATAAAGCCGAACGACGCCCCGATAATCGCCGCGTTGGCCACCGTGGCGTACAGCCCGCCGATGCCGAACAGCAAGCCGAAGGCGAAGCACCGCAGCCCGATGCCCGGGTTGTTGAAAACGTAAAAACCCATCATCGCCCCGCCGAGGTTGCCGGCGGCGCCCCCTTGCCGCGCGACCGGCTCGGAAAAACTGTCTTCCAGCCGGGCAATCATCTCCTTGCCCAGGATCTGCTCGGCGATCCCCGGCTGCGTCAGGGCGAGGAAGTAGGCCGCCAGAAACACGCCCCAGAAAATCGTAAACGCCAGCCGCAGGTACCGGTCGGCGAACAGCCGTTGCGGCACGACGACGAACAACTGCCGCATCCAATCCCGGACGTGAAAGGTCCGCGTCCGATAAAGCTGGTTATGGGCCCGGCCCACGAGCTGGTGCAGAAAGTGAATCGTTCCGGGGGGGAGCTGGTAGGCGTCGGCCAGCGCCAGGTCGGCGCAGACCGCGCGATACAACGCGGCAAACCGGCTGACGGCCGTGGCCGGCGCCGCCCGCCGCGATCCGCCCTCCAGGACCGTGCACAAGCGGTCCAGCTCGCGCCAGTTTTCCTTTCGGGATTCCAGGAGGTCGGAGACTTTCATGGTCCGAGGGATTAGGGAATGGGGGGACGAGAGATGAATGACGAAAGAAATCCGAAGGATGAAGGACGAAATGCTCCCCGATCCGGATTTCTTGAGCGAGTCGTTTGTTGGAACTTTCGAGATTTAAGCATTCGTCATTCTTTCGTCATTCGGATTTCGTCCTTCGTCATTTTTCAAGCCCCTGCGCGGCAAACGGCGATTGCCCTGGCGTTTCTCCCTCGCGCTCGGCCACGAACGTCCGCTGGTAGAGGGCGCAAAGCAGCAAGTCGAGATTGGTTTCCGCGGTCAGGTTCAACTTCTCCCGCAACGGTTCGCCCAGGTAGCGGGCGATTTCCAGCCGCCGTCCCCAGGCAAACGTCGCCCGGCGGTCGACGTACGCCGCCAAGGCCCGGCCCAGCGACAGGCTCGGCTGAAAACGGTACGGCAGCCGGGCGGCCAGGTCCGTCACTTCCGGATCGCCCAGCCGGAGCACTTCCCGCAGCCACTGCGGCTCCTCGATAACGACCATCGTGCCACAGGCCAGGTCGCCCAGCCGCTGAAAACGTTCGGTCAGCAGCGCCGAGACGAAACCGACCTGGTAAAAACCGATCGCGTCTACGGTCCGCAGGATGTTCCGCAGGATCGCCTGCAGGCCGTTGATCGGCCGGCCGTCGACGGTGACCACCCGGATCTGCATCATCCGTTTGCCGGGCGTTTGCCCGTTCCAAAAGGTCTCGAACAATCCACCGTAAAACCACAGCAGCAGAAAAGCCCACACCAGGCCCGCCCCCAAGCCGACTCCCGGCACTCCCAATAAACCGGTGATGAGCATGAATACCATCAGGCCCAACCAAAACAGCACCACCCGCAGCCCGAGGTCGATCAGGTACGCCGGCAGCCGGCGGAACGGCCCCGCCACGCGGTACTCGAAGGCGATGTTCTCCGGCGTAACAATCTCGATCCGCGTGTCGATCTGGTCCCCGTTGCTCGGCATACCATGAATTATGGCCGACGTCCAAGGGGATCGCAAGCAGGGAATGAAAGAGCATTGGATCACAGAAAGGGCCGGCAGTGTAACGCTGGTTCTTCGCTGGGTGGGCTTTCGTCCCCATCCCCCTTTCATGTCCTTCGTCCCCTTCGTGGATCCAGTTCTCCACCCGGCCTCAGAAAAGCGGAAAATACCAAGACTTTTCCGCTCCAACCTGGTTTAATAATGGGTAGAAGGTTTTTCGATGAGTATCTCGCGTTGGACGTCCATCCTGGGATTCCTCCTCCTCCCGGCAATTGCCCAGGCCGCGTGGGCGCAGCGCCCTGCGCCGCACCTCGGCTACGTCTATCCCGCCGGCGGGCGGCAGGGGACGACGTTCCGGGTGACCGTCGGCGGGCAGTACCTCGGCGGCGTCGAGAAGGCGCATCTCTCCGGCGGCGGGAATCGGATCAAAGTGATCGAGAAAACCCAGCCGCTGAAACCGAAAGAGGTGGCCGAACTCCGCGAGCGGATTCAAAAATTGCGGAAAGAGCCGAAGGACGCCGCCGTCCGCGAGGAGATGGCCGAACTCCGAAAGAAACTCGACAAATTCATGAAGCAGCGGGCCAATCCCGTGCTGGCCGAAACCGTCATGCTCGAGGTCACGCTGACCCCCGACGCAGAGCCGGGCAAACGGGAACTCCGCCTCTCCGGCCGTTCCGGGCTGTCCAATCCGCTGGTCTTCCAGGTCGGTCAGCTCCCGGAGTTCCGCGAGAAAGAGTCGCCCGACGATTGGGTGCCGCCGGACCGCAATCCCCCGATCCCCCGTATGAGACCGAAAAGCGACGCCGCCGGACCGGAGATGGACGTCACGCTGCCGGCCGTCGTCAATGGGCAGATCATGCCCGGCGACGTGGACCGGTACCGGTTTGCCGCGCGGAAGGGCCAGCGGCTGGTCGTGAAGGTCAGCGCCCGGCAGTTGATCCCGTACCTGGCCGACGCCGTCCCCGGCTGGTTCCAGGCCACGGCGGCGCTGGCCGACGACCAGGGGAAAGAGTTGGCCTACGACGACGACTACCGGTTCCATCCCGATCCGGTCCTCTTCTACAAGATCCCGAAGGACGGCCGGTACGTCCTCGAAATCAAGGACGCCCTGTACCGGGGACGCGAAGATTTTGTCTATCGCGTGGCCCTGGGCGAACTGCCGTTCGTCACGGGCATTTTCCCCCGGGGCGGATGCGCTGGCAGGCAGGTTGCCGTGAAGCTCGGCGGCGGGAATCTCGCCGTATCGCGGATGACGGTGGACTTGAAAGGGAAAATCCCGGGGATCATCCCCCTGGTCGTCCGCAATCAAGAACTCATCGCCAATCCGGTCCCGTTTGCCGTCGACACCCTCCCGGAGGGCCTGGAGTTGGAGCCGAACGACGCGCCGGCCGGCGCCCAGGTGATCGCGCCGCCGATCATCGTCAACGGGCGGATCGGTCGGCCGGGCGACGCAGACGTCTTCCGTTTCGAAGGCCGGGCGGGCCAAAGGATCGTCGCCGAAGTCGTCGCCCGACGGCTCGATTCCCCGCTGGATTCCCTGCTCAAACTGACTGACGCCGCCGGCCGGCAATTGGCCTTAAGCGACGATTGCGAAGACCTCGGCGACGGACTCAGCACGCATCACGCCGATTCGCTGATTGCCGCCGCCCTGCCCGCCGACGGAGCCTATTTCCTGCACCTGAGCGATACGCAACGTCACGGCGGCGCGGCGTACAGCTACCGCTTGCGCGTCGGGCCGCCGCAGCCCGATTTTTCGCTCCGGGTCGTGCCTTCCGGCATTAATGTCCCCGCCGGCGCCTCGGCGATCCTTACCGTCTACGCCCTCCGAAAAGACGGATACGCCGGGGAGATCTCCTTGACTTTGAAGGACGCCCCGAAGGGATACACGTTAAGCGGCGCCCGGGTGCCCGCCGGTCGGGATCGGGTACGGCTCACGCTGACCATCCCGCCGTCGGCCCCAAAAGATCCCGTTGCCCTGACTCTGAAAGGTCGCGCGACGATTCGAGGCCGGTTGAGCCTGCGGCCGGTCGTCCCCGCCGACGACATGATGCAAGCCTTCATCTACCGCCATCTCGTCCCCGCCGAAACCCTGATGGCCGCCGCCGCCGGACCACCTTGGATCGGGAAGGTTCTCTCCCGATTAACCCGCGATAAAAATGATGCCGGAGAAAATCCCATAAAAATTCCCGCCGGGGGAACCGTAGAGGTCCCGCTGCCCGGCCCTCGGGGGCCGCTCCGGGATCAGATCCGATTGACCCTGAACGAACCGCCCGACGGCATCGCCATCCGCGAGGTCTCGTCGTCCCGGAACGGCCTGATCCTCCTCCTCTCCGCCGACGCCGGCAAGGTCAAGCCGGGTTTCGAGGGGAACCTGATCGTTGACGCCTTCCTCGAAAGGACTCCGGATCCCGGGGACGAAAAATCCGCCGCGAACAAACGCCGCATCCCCCTCGGCGTCCTGCCGGCCATCCCCTTTGAAGTCGTCGGGCGTCAATAACGCCCCGCGACGGCGGCCGCGGGGGGAAAGCCGGATGGATGGCAATTCTTCTGACGATAAGGTACACTTCACAGTCGGTCTTCTCGCCGTAGGAACCGTCGTCACCAAGCCCCAGGAATCCCCGGACGGTCATGGATGCCTCAACCTCTCCATCGACGGATTCTCCCTTTCCAGATACGCCGGCTATGGCGGCACTGGACGATCCGCGGTTTGCCGTCTTCGGAGTGACGATCCTCAACGTGACTAAAGCCCGCGGCATCGCATTGCTGGAAAACGTCTTCCGGCAGGGCGGCGGCCGAGCACACGGTGTTTTTTTCGTCAACGCCCACGTGCTGAATCTGGCCTACCGCGATCCGGCCTACCGGGCGGTCCTCGGCGGGGGCGACTTCGTCTTCGCCGACGGCACCGGCGTCCGCTGGGCCGCCCGGCGGCAGGGCGTCCGGCTGCTCGACAATCTGGTGGGCACTGATTTCGTGCCCGCGCTGTTTACCGAGACCGCCGGCCGGGGCTATTCCTACTTCCTGCTCGGCAGCGACGAGCCGACGGTCCGAAAAGCGGCCTTCTATGCCGAAAAGCAATTTCCCGGCTGGAAGATGGCGGGCTTTCATCACGGCTACCTGCAAGAACCGGAAGTCAACGCCGTGGCGATCGGACTGATCAACGCCGTCCGGCCGAACGTCCTGTTGGTAGGCATGGGAAATCCGCTCCAGGAGCGGTGGATTACCAAACACCTCCCGCGTCTCCGTGTGCCCGTGTGCCTTGCCATCGGCGGCTTGTTCGACTACTGGGCCGACAACGTTTCCCGGGCGCCGCGGTGGCTCCGCCGGGCCGGTCATGAATGGATGTGGCGGCTCTATCAACAACCCTTCGATAAAGCCAAACGCTACCTGATCGGCAACCCCCTGTTCCTGTGGCGAATCCTGCTCCACGGCCGCCAACAAAAAGTAAAGTAGAAGCGGCATCCTGCCGCGTCCCATTCCATCATGGATTTCATACCTGAACTCACCTACAAACCCAATGCCCGAGTAGTCTTCGAGCGATTGATCCGCTTTTACGACCGGAGTTCCAACGACCGGATCCTGGCCGTGATGCTGGTCCCCAGCCCCGCGCTGCGGGATTTCCAAGCGGCATATCCGCATCCGGAATGCGGGTATCCCGACCCGGCGGAACGGGCGGACTTCTGGGACCGCTATCTCCAGGAACGGGCAGTGCTCGAAGACGACTCGCTGCCACTGGCCTACTTGAGCGAATTCGACCAGGGGCTATACGGCGGACTTTTCGGCGGAGAGGTCCGGTTTTTAGCCCATCCGGACGTGGGCTGGATTTCGTCCATGGTCCCGCCCCTGCTGACGGACTGGAACGGATTGGAACAACTGCACATTGATTCCGACCATCCCTGGTGGCAGCGGTACCTGCGGCAAATGCGGATTTTCGTCGAACGGAGCCGCGCTCAAACCGTAGAAGCGGCGTCTCGCCGCTTCAGTAATGAATCGGCAGAAGACACTTGTCATACTGAAGCGGCAGGATGCCGCTTCTACAAGTGGGGCATCAGCCACTTCATCCTGATTGACGGACTGAATTTCGTCTTCGAATTGGTCGGCGCGACGAATGCCTACCTGAGCGTCGAGGAACGTCCCGAAACCGTCCGCCGGGCGATCGACCTCGGCTACGAACTGAACGTCCGCGTGCAGCAAACGTTTTTCGAGACCGTCGGATTGTTTGCGGGGGGCACCTTCAGCAATTTCGCCCAGTGGATGCCCGGCCGGATCGTCTCCGAGAGCCTCGATCCCTTCCACATGACCTCCGTGGCGTATTTCGAGAAATGGGGCCGGGAACCGGCCGAGCGGATCATGAACGCCTTCGACGGCGGGGTGATCCATATCCACGCCAACGGGCGGCACCTGCTGCCGGCGGCCGCCACGCTCCGCGGGCTGAAGGCCATCCTGCTGCTGGATGACCTGGGCTATCCCCCGGCCTTCGACGTGTTGGCCGATCTGAAGGCAAAAACCGGCGAGATCCCCTTGGCCGTCTTCGCCGAGTACGAGAAATTCGTCCAGCGGCTCAGCCGCCGCGAACTGCCCGGCGGAGTGCTTTATCAAGTAAAAAACGTCCCCGACGTCGCTACGGCCAACCGCCTGATGAAACAAGTCCGCGATTATCGGGTGTAGAGCAATCGGGGAAAACGATCTCTGCTACTGCGGCAGAAAGTCTTGCACCACGGTCACCTCGCGGATCTGCCGGCTGTCCGGCTCGAAGATCCGGATCTTCACCTGAATGCCCCGTAGCGGAGCGGTGTACGGCGGCAGGACGTGCATTTCGCCGGGATCGTCGACGATCCCGTTGTTGTCGTCGTCGAATCCGTTGGTGCCTCGGCCGGGGAAAAAACCGGGATTCGACGAATCGAGCTGAGAAGGATTAACGCTATTGGGATTGAAGATGGTGTTTTCGTAATGCGTCGACCAGGTGTCGTACGTTCGGGCTTGAAGGGGAGAAATGGCGGAAATCCCGGAGTAAGGTTCTCCAAATCCGCTGAAGTATCCGATGGCGGGCATGCTGAAACGAACCCCGTAGCCCAAATCCACGTAGGCGCCTCGGCTGGCAATATAGGTGGCGTTCGGCGTGGGATCCAACTTGCCCATGGCGCCGGAAACGTTGGGAACATAAGGCAGGTCGTTCAGCGAGACGAGTACGGGATCCGTCTTCGGGGCATAAGCCGGCAGGGTGCTGGGATCCAAAACGTAGTCCGTAAAATCGTCACCGGTATTGTCGGGAGTGTTGTTGTTGTTCTTGAAGAGGTAAATCGGGTAAAGCGGCGCCGCCGAATCCCAAACCTTCACGTCAAATCCGATCACGTTATCCAGAATAACGTCTTCCTGAACGCGATAAGGGTATTTGACGCCGTTGATATTCACGTAATTGGTTCCCGACGAAACATCGGCCGGCATGGGAGGGATATCGGTATTGGCGTTGTAGATTCCCGAAGGATAGACGTTGTTCGTGTTGTAAAGATACGGATTGGACAACCGAATGGCGACGTTGGTGAAATAATTATTGGGGTGGCCCGTGTCGTCAAGATTGGTGGGATCGACGAGATCTTCAAGCGGTCGGACGGCGAGGTTGTACCAGAAGTCCGTGGTCGGCGGGGTAGGCAGATTTTGATTGGGATCCGGCAAGACGTTCGAAAGCGGCAAAACCGGGGGGGCCGGAGGTTCGGGGATCTGTAAAGCGGCCAACCAGCGGCAATCGCTGGTCTCCAATAAAGTGGGCAAATGCAATTGCCCCCAGCGGCAAACGTTGTTGGGGAAACCATCCACCGGATGGGCGAAGCGGCATTCGCGGCGGGTCAGATCGCCGAGGGTGTTGCCGACTAAGTACCTACGGTTCGTATCGTAGTGCACCGAGATGTCGTTGAAGGCGTAATACCCTTTTCCCGTGAACCGCGGCGGTAAGTTGTTCGCATCGTTTACGGCGGGCGGAGGCAAGTCGGGCAAGGCATTCGGCATCACCAGCAGCACCCGACGATAGAGCGTCCGCCCTCGAAGGAACCAGACGACCTCCGCCACGTCGGCACTGACGATTTTATCGAGTGCCAATTGCGTCGTGGCGTTATAGCCGCACCGCCCGATGAACGACTTGTCTTTGCTTCGCGTGGTAATGAAGAGAATGTCGTCGAAATCGCCGACCGACGTATCGACGTCGAATTGAACCCACTGGCCGTTCTCCTGAAAACGCACCTGGTTGGCCGAAGAAGCGGTTTGATCGCGTTTGACGGGAACGGGATACGGGGTCGGCGGCGGCGGATACGTGGTGTCCTCAAGGACGTTCGGATGCACGCCCGAGAGGGTCTCCATGATCGGCCCTTCGACGATCTCCACGTATCCTTGGCCCTCTTCCGGACGGACCGGCGGGAGGAGGCCGTTCTCGGTGGGCTTGACGGTCACGCCGTCCAGGTCCCGTTGCAACTGGAGGGCGGCCGAGCGGAGCCGATCGGTCGCTTCGAGCACGGCCCGGGATTCGTAAATCGTCTGGCCGACCGTGCCGAACATCTGCACGACGGCCCCCAACAACAGCAGCGAGAGGACCGTGGCTACCAGGATCTCGACGAGCGTATAACCGCAACAGCCACGCTCCGCGTGTCGCCGCAGGGGCTGGAGCCGGACGACCTTTTTGGGGGGGCGACAAGAAAACAGGGGCAAACGCTTGTGAACGGGCCGGTGCATCGGTATTTTCCTCGCAAATGGAATATTTGTACCCGATTGCTCTTCCGATGGCGGGCCCGCTCGCCTTCCTCTCTTATTTATTCGACATCAAAAAACGCAAAAAGTCAAGGGAATTGAGGGATTGGGGATTTCGAGATGGATGATTGGAGATTCGGGGAGGGGAAAGGGTGAGTAAGCATGAAAGGGGGGGTAGAGGGAATGCGAAGCCGCAAGCGGTTTTTCAAATCCCTAATCCCCCATCCCTAATCCCCAATCCCTACCCCCTTTAGCTATTAAGAATCCTTTCCGCTTCTTCCATTTGGGCGTCCATGATGTACTTGATTTCAGAGACCTTGGCGGCCTCTTCGGTCAGGGCGACCAGATCGGCGCGTTTGACGGTGTCCAGCCGGAAGCTTCGGGCGCCGGCCATAAGTTGGCTCAGTCCGGTTTGGAGCTTATCGACGTAAGTGTACATGGCGATGGCTCCCAGGGGAAGTTTCTCGATTCGCGCTCGGCCGTATTTTTGCGCCAGGGTCTCGTAGGTGACGAAGATCTGTTCGGGCTTCTCGCCGAATGCGGAGACGGTCGTGGGCAGTTCCTTCCACTTGGTCGGCCGGGTGCCGCGGAGCACGCCCTCGATATTGTCGCCCACGAAGGCGGGGATCATTAGTGCCCGGCCCATGCACACCGCGCGGAAATACGGCGCCCCCAAGGCCAACACCTTGAAGATGTGATCTTCGGTCGAAAAACCGCCGGCCATGGCCAGGTCGGGGATCCACTCGCCGCGGCTAGCCAGCTTTTTGGCAAATCGATAGGCCATGCACTGCAGATAGAAGGTGGGAATGCCCCACTCTTCCATCATCCGCCAGGGGCTCATGCCGGTGCCGCCGCCGGCGCCGTCGATGGTCACCAGATCGACCCGGGCCTTCGACGACCACTTGATGGCCATGGCGAGTTCGCGGGGGCCGTAGGCGCCGGTCTTCAGCGAGACCCGTTTGATGCCCACCTGCCGCCGCAGGTGTTCCACCGTGCGGAGGAAATTTTCCACGTCGATGAATCCCAGACGCGAGTGCCGCTCGAACTCCCGGATGGCCCCGGCCTTAAACGCAGCTTGAATCGCAGGATCCTCGGGATTGGGTGTAATGATGTAACCCCGGCGGCGCAATTCGAGCGCGCGGTTCAACTCGTGGACCTTGATCTCCCCGCCGATGCACTTCGCCCCCTGACCCCATTTCAATTCGATGGTCTCCACGCCGAGTTTCTGCACCACGTACTCGGCCACGCCCAGCCGGCTGTCCTCAACATTCATCTGCACGATGATATCGCCGTACTGGTCCTTCCAGGATTTGTAGAGATCGAGGCGGCGGTGCATCTCGGGCGATTCGATCACCTTCCCATGCTTGTCGAGTTTCAGTTCCGGGTCGATGCCACAGACGTTCTCGCCAAGGACCATCGAGATGCCGCAGATTGCCGCCCCGGCCGCCAGGCCGTCCCAGTGGACCCGCGCCACGTCGGTCGAGCCTAAGGCCCCGGTAAAAATCGGCATCCGCATCCGCACGGGATAGGTGTGCCCGTACACGGTCGAAGTGTCGACGTCGGGGAAGATGGCCTTGTCGGGATTGGCCTCGTCAATCGCTTCCGCGCCCAAGGCGTAGCCGAGGATGTTCAAGTGCGAATAATCGACCGGGTAATTCTTGTCCCCCCCGGCGGTCAGTTCGCCGAACGGCTCGGGATAAATCACCTCCCGGCCGCGGAGCGAAGATTTGAACACCTCACAATTACCGGCACAACTATCCAGACACCGCGTACACAAACCGGAATACGGAGCGATGTTCCGTGAACGGTTCCGGGTCTGGGAAATATCATTGCCGCTCGGAGTTTGAAGATTCATAGACAAAAGTTCCTTTCTGAAAAGGGGGAACAAGGGGTGATTCCCATTGACCGGACCGGCCCGGGACAAACCGATTCTGTTTTTCACAACGCTCGGTAGTGACCCGCCTTGCGTCGTTAGGATCGGACTCCTTTTTCCTTGAATGATGGATAGAACGACAACTGCTGTGAGCATTATAACCAAACGTTTTAGTATTATAAGACGTGTTAATGAGAATCGTCAGTATTTGCATTGCTAATAATACGAATCTTTTTATCAGATGGAATTATTTTTACAGACATGTAGTTTTTAGGCTTATCCAGTCAACAACGAAGGGGGATCAGACCATTTTTTGGTGTCCTTGGGAGGACTCTCCTTTTTTCGTGTCAGAAAAATAGAGTTTGAATCCTTTGGAAAAGCGAGAAGTTGTTTTTAGACAATGCCTTAAGGTATCAGCAACCTATATTTGGGATAAGGAGGCTCCCGGCGGTGCGGGATGCCGGGAGATGCCGCCGAAATCTCGGCCTGAAATCGCCGAACTCGGCCCTGCGAATTCAAACGGTTCCCCTCGACGGAGGTTACTCGTGCCGATAGTCGCCCACGACAGTTCTGAACAAAACGCCGTCCCCGCCGGGGAAGGCGGAACGATGCAGATCGTCAGTTTCCGCTTGGAACGCGAAGTCTACGGCGTGGCGGTTGCCCAGGTCCAAGAGATCATTCTCCCGGGCGAAATCACCCGCCTTCCGCAAACGCCGGAATACCTCCGCGGATTGATCAATTTGCGGAGCACGGTGATTCCGGTGATTGATTTGCGGTTGCGGTTCGGCCTGCCCGCCGGAGAAACAACGGACGAGACGCGCATCATGGTGATCAACGTCTCGGGAAAGACCATCGGGCTGATCGTCGACGCGGTGAACGCGGTGTTGCGGATTTCCCGGGAGGCGATCGTCCCCCCGCCGCCGACGGTGGCCGGTTTGGCCCGCGAATATCTCACCGGCCTGGCGAGGCTCGACAATCAGGTGTTGATCCTCTTGGACGTCGACAAGATTCTGAGCGAGGAAGAAATCGTAACCGTTGAATGCCTTGTACCGGATGAATGCCAAGTGCCGAGTGTTGAGGGCTGAAAGCTGAATGATGAAAACAACGACTTGCTATCCAATAGCGCACGAAGTTTGAAACAATAACCGATTGACTAACAGAGGTCTAAGCTGCAAAGCAGCGTACCATGACAGCCCAGGGCGAAGCGAAGCGCAGCCCTGGGGAAAAGAAAAGGGGTGCAAATCGAGTTTTCAGCCCTGTAGGGGCGTGCCACCGTCATTCATCAGTTCGCGCGCCCTTACAGGGCTTTAGAGATTTTAATGCGGCTCGCCTTCCCAGGGCTGCGCTTCGCTTCGCCCTGGGCTTTCGTAGTTAGCCGCTTTGCGGCTTAATCCAATAACCCACAATAACTTGAGTAACCAAACCCAGTGCCACTACCCACTACCCACTGAAATACCCCCGATGCACTCTCTCCATACCACATCGACGCTCGTCCCCCCCTTGGTGCTGCCCAGTTTTCCGCTGACGCAGGTTTCGGATCAAGAGTTGAGCCAATTTGCGGAGTTGATCTATCGGCGGACGGGGATCCGGGTCATGCCGGAGAAAAAGGCCTTGCTCTCGAACCGGTTGCGGCGGCGGCTCCGCGAGACGGGTCTGGCCGATTTCGCCGCGTACCATCGGCACCTCCGCCGCTTGAAGGACAGCGATCCGGAGTGGGACGCCTTTCTTCAGGAAATTACCACGCACGAGACGTATCTCTTCCGCGATGAGAACCAATGGGAGTGGATCCGGCGCAGCTACGTGCCGGAGCTGGCGAAGCGTGCGCGAAACCGGTCCGGGGTGCGGACGCTGCGGATCTGGTCGGCGGCGTGCAGCACCGGCGACGAGCCGATCACGGCCGCCTGTTGTCTGGCCGCCGAACTGCCGAATTTCGCCCGGTGGAAAGTAGAGATCCTGGGCACCGACATCGGCGTCGGCGCCTTGGAACAGGCGAAGACCGCGCTGTTCGGCCAGCGGGCGATGCGGCTGGTGCCCGATGGATTCCGCCTTCGCTTTTTCACGCAGTTGCCCCACATGCCGGTCTGGCAGGTCCAATCCGCCATTGTCCGGTTGATCCGTTACCGGCAGCACAATTTATTGACGCCGCTGAAGGAACATCCCTTCGATCTGGTGATCTTGAAAAACGTCTTGATCTACTTCGATGCCGATTCGAAGCGGCGGGCCGTGGAGAACGTCAAGGCCGCGGTCCGGCCCGGCGGCGTGCTCCTGACCGGCGCCTCCGAAGGCGTTGCCGATGAAATGCGCCGCTGGAAACGTCTGCAACCCTGGGCGTATCGAAAACCGGAAACGTGGAAATGACGAATTCCCCCGACGTACTGCTGCGCGACGACGCTTCTTTGCCCCCTGCGGGCGAGAGCCTTGCTGCGATGGCGGAATCCTTCGCCGCACTTCGCGACGAAACGGAGGGGGTTTCGAAGTATCTTTCGATCTTTATCGACGAGGCGGAGATCACTTTAGATCAGATGACCGAAGGACTGATGGTGATCGGCGAGGGCATAGAAACCGAAAAAGTGGAACAATTGTTGATCGACGTGCATCGTTTGAAAGGCTCTGCGGCGTCAATCGGATTACACCGTGCCGCCAAGCTCGCCCACCTGATGGAAGACGCCTTGCAGGAGGCGGTCATCAACCGAGAGGTGCTTTCGGTGCCCGTTTGCAGCACGCTTCTCGCCTGCACCGACGGGCTTCGCGAGTACGTGCAGAGTTTGAAAAGCGGCCGGCCGAAAACCGAAGATTTTCCGCGGTTGGCCCAGGCGTTGCTCAAGGCGCAACAGAACCGGTCGAGCCCCGCGGCGGTGCAAAGCGTGTCGCCGGGTTTGGCCGGGAGCGTGGAACGTACGGTGGAACAAGTCGGATTCCATGCTCTGAACGGCCGGGGCAAACGGCAATCCTCCCTGGAAGGTCAACTCAGCGTTTTGCGGAACCTGGTGTACGACGTGACGCCTCAAGCCGACCGGGAGAACACCTATCTCGGACGCGTTGCCTTTCAGGCCGGCTTGCCGTTGACGGGTTTGAAGGGCCGTTTGGTCTACGAAAAACTATCCCATGTCGGCGAAATCCAGTTTTTTGATCCCCCGCCGGAACAACTGGAAGAACTGGAAACGCTGGATTGCGTATGGTTCGGCGTGACTTCGGAAATGCCGTTCGCCAAAATCCGCCGTGTGGTCAATGTGGCGGGAATCACGGATTTTCTCTTGGAACCGTTGCTCCTCGAACGTCACGAAGAGAACGCCGCCTGCCGTTTGGCGGCCGTGGGAATGGCGGAAAAGATCGCGGCGAATCTCCGCCACGAGGCAACACCGTCCGCCGGTCTTCAGATGAGGGGCGCCGTGCCGTCGGCCGCCGGGTCTTCCGGAACGCTCCGGGCCAAACCGGCCGAGACGATGCGCGTGGAGGTCCGGCGGCTCGACGGCCTGATGGATCTGGTCGGTCAATTGGTAACCGAAAAAGGCCGGTTCCTCCAGGTCCGACGCCACCTTGCCGAAATCCGGCGCGGCGATGAGCCTCTTCGCCGGATTCAAGCGGCGGCCGCCGAACTGAGCGATGCGATCGACCGCCTGGAAGACGTCGCCGGCGGGCTGCGACGCGGCGTGATGCAGATCCGGATGCTCCCCATCGGTCCCTTGTTCCATCGCTTTCAGCGGATTGTCCGCGAGATGGCCCAGGCCGGCGGCAAGGAGATCCGCCTGGAAATCCAGGGCGATAAAACGGAACTTGACAAGCGGATGATCGACGAACTGGCCGATCCCCTGATCCATTTGATCCGCAACGCCGCGGATCACGGCATCGAGCCGCCCGCCGTCCGTCAACCGGCCGGAAAACCCCGGCAAGGCACGATTACGCTGGATGCCTCCCAACGCGGCAACCGGATCTTCATCCGGATTGCCGACGACGGTCAAGGCCTCGACCTCCGGCGGATCAGGGCGCGGGCCGTCGCCTTGGGACTGGTGGAGGCCGCCGACGCCGAGCGTCTGACGCCGGCCCAGTGCGAAACGTTGATTTGGAGGCCGGGACTGAGCACCGTGGAAAAAGTGACCGAGGTCTCCGGCCGGGGCGTCGGCATGGACATCATCAAGGCGAAAATCGACGAACTGGGCGGCTCCGTGGAGCTGGAAAGCCAACCCGGCCAAGGGACCGTGGTCACCATCATTCTTCCTTTAACCCTGGCCGTCCTGCCCAGCCTTCTGACGGAAGTCGGCGGAGATGTCTACGCCTTCCCGCTGGAAGCCGTAACGGAGATCACTTGCCTGAAGCCGGAAGACCTGTCGCCGGTGCACCAGCAGCGCACGGCGTGCCTCCGCGGCCGGGTGATCTCAGTGCTCGGACTGGACGAGGTGTTCGGACCGGCGCGAGGAGGAGCGTCGAAGGTCGAAGGTCGAGCGTCGAGCGTCGAGAACGGACTTTCGACCTTCGACCCTCGACCCTCGACCTTCGATGCGCGACCTTCGACTGCGGAACTCACGCTGGTGATCGTCGGTAAACAGGACGGGGAACTGGGGCTGGCGGTCGACCGGGTGCTCGGCCGACAGGAATTGGTCATCAAGTCGCTGGCGGAGAATTTTCACACGGTCCCCGGCATCGCCGGCGCCGGCATCCTGGGC
>JAFGPV010000177.1 GCA_016936015.1 Pirellulales bacterium | reverse complement strand
GGCCGCGAGGCGATCCTCAAGGTCCACATCAAGCAGATCCGACTCGATCCGTCGGTCAACATCCAGGAGGTCGCCCGGATCACCTCGGGATTCGTCGGCGCGGACCTGGCCAACCTGGTCAACGAGGCGGCGCTGCTGGCCGCCCGGGCCGGAAAATCGACCGTCACCATGCAGGAGTTCAACGAGGGGGTCGAGCGGATCATCGCCGGCCTGGAGAAGCGGCAGAAGGTCATCAGCGACGAGGAGAAACAGCGGATCGCCTATCACGAAAGCGGCCATGCCCTGGTCTCTTACTGCTTGCCGAACACCGACCCGGTCCATAAAGTGTCGATTATTCCCCGCGGCTTGGCGGCACTGGGCTACACCATGCACCGGCCCGAGGGCGACCGCTACCTGACGACCCAAAGCTGGATCGAAGCCCGAATCCAATCCCTGCTGGGCGGCACCGTGGCCGAGGAGCTGGTCTTCGGCGAGGTTTCGACCGGGGCGACAAACGATCTGGATCGGGCCACGGAGTTGGCCCGCAGCATGGTGATGGACTATGGGATGAGCCCCCTGGGCCGGGTTACTTACCGCGAGGGCCGCCGGGCGGCGTTCCTGGGAGAGGCCGACGATTTCGGTCCCCAACGCGCCTACAGCGAGCAGACCGCCCGGGAAATCGACGAGGAGATCCGCGCGATCATCAACCGGCTGCTGGAGAAGGTCCGCCACGTGTTGCACAGCCGCCGCGCCGCCCTGGCCGCGTTGGCCGAACGGCTGATCGAGAAAGAGGTGATCGACACCGCAGAGTTGAAGGATCTGGTCGAAAACCATCTGCCCAGCCCGATGATCGTGCCGGGCACCGAGGAAAGCGCCGGGCGCCGTCCGGCGGAAGGGAACGCTCCGCCGCAGGCCCGGGCACATCCGTAAAGACGGGAAAATGACCGTCTGACGATTTCTTTCGCGCTTGGGCAGGAATTCTTATCACTTTCCGCGGCCGGATTGTCGTTCTGCAATTTGCCGGAAAACGTTCTCGGTTTGTACGACCATCGCCGATTGCTTGATGCGGTCCCCGATGTATTTTTGGAGAAACGGAGAATGATTATTGGGCAATATCGTAATGAAACATCTTTGGCGCCTATATAGAATAAATGCGAATTCTGGATTTACAGCGGGTAAGAAGTTTATTGGGAAACGATCTTGGGGGATTTCTCCCGGGAGAATGCAATCTTGCCCGGATCGGCAATAATCAAGCAACGACGGGCGGCGCGGAGAATGGCTGATATTATGGGCACACTTCGCCTTGGCAAACCAATCATTTTTCCGCCTTTCCGGAGGATGTATTAATACACATGTCATTTTTACTATATTTTTCGGCTTTCTTGGTTAGCAAGACTCCGAGGAAAGCATAATAATCATCGAAAACCAGTTCATTTATTGGCTTAAAATATTGGCGCTATTTTCGTGAAAAACCGATTTAATCAATTACAATGAATTCAATTATCAAGATTGGAACCATAACACTTGATTCACTTTTTTACACGTGAAAGTGGAGTTTAATTGTTTCTTCACTTGTCAACGGGAGTTTTTCATCTTTTACCACGAGGTAGCGTATCTCTTGATCGCTGTGAAAGGCCGTTGAGATAAAATCGGCGAAAGCAAATCGCCCCGATGCCTTTTCCAGCATTCTCATGGATCCCGTGTGAGATCTTGGCCTTCTCGGAACAGACGTATTGCGTAAGAGGGTGTGGTTCGTGAGAGTCCCCCTTAGGCCGTGGGGTTTTTCTTGTTTTTTCGCAAGAAAACTTTTCTCGGGGTAAGGGCATGCTCAAGGGCCGAGAATGAGGTTTTTGCGTGGTCCTCTTCTGCATGATCAGAGGCATGTTTTGCAGTGAACGGGAACGGCGGAAGAGGAATGGACGTCGTTTGTTTTCAATGTCATCACGTGGAGGTAATCTATGAATTCAGCTTTCAAGGTTTTATTACTTTTATTTATTGTCGGCGCGCTTTCGTCCGTCGCAGTTGCCGACGAAGACAACCTGTACTGGACGGCCGGCGCCGGGACCACCAGCATCAGCACCCTGACCAACTGGGAGGATGACTTAGGGAATCCTCCCACGGATCTGACCCTCGACCACCGGTGTTGGGTCAACATGGACTCGGGCTTCACGCCGATCATCACCGCGGCGGATTCCTATCCCGGAACCTTCTGGGATCTCAACATCGGCGTCAGCGGAGGGGGCGGCGCGGGCACGGTCCTGCAGACCGGCGGCGCCACCAACATTAATTGGAACCTGAACCTCGGCGTCGGCGCCATCGCCGGCGATCCGGTCAGTTCACTCACCATGACCGGCGGCACACTGAATGCCGGTTACGAGATTTACGTCGGCCAGAGCGGAGGCGTAGCCAGCCTGACCCTCGACAACGCGACCATAACCAGCAGCTATACCCAAATCGGCCGTGAGGGGGGGGACGGAACCCTGACCATGACCGGCGCCAGCACTCTGTCCGCCAGCGGGGAATTCCGGGCCGGCTGGATGGGCGGCACCGGCGACGTGAGCTTGTCCGACACTTCCCAGATCATTTCCACCGGCTTCCAGAACATGGGCCGCGATGGCGGCAGTGTTTTGACCGTCGATATCAGCGGCTCCGCCAAGATGATTTCCACCTGGAATGAAACGAGCTTCGGCTCCAACGGCGGTTCCGCGTATGTGACCATCAACGGCAGCAATGAGTCCGATTATGCCGGGATCGGCAACAATGTTGACGACTACTGGGTGTCGTTCGGCCGCGATGGCGGGAGTTACTGCTCCCTGGATATGGATGGATACTCCCAGGTCAAATCCGGCTGGGGCGGGTCGGTCGATATTGGTGTTTATAGCGCAACGGCCGATGCGACGATGGCCGGCCACGCCACCATCCTCCCCTCCGGCGACTTTAACGTGGGATGTTACGACAGTGCCTCCGCCACGCTGAGCATGACGGGCAACTCCTTTGTCCAGGCCCCCTTTATGCGCTTCGCAGAAGGAGGCGACACCTCCGTCACGCTGGAACTCGACAATTCGGCCGAGTTGTACTCGCCCGGCGAGATTCGACTGGGCGCCAGCGGCGTTTTCGATGCAACGCTGAGCGGCTCGTCCAAGATCCGTTGTGACGGCAATCTGCACGTCGGCCTTTGGGGCGGCAACGCGGAAGTCACCATGAATCCCGGCACGTCGATGTACGCCGGCAGCGAGTTCCACATCAACTCGTTCGGCGCCGGCGCCAGCAGCGTGACGATGGACGGCGCCACGTTGACGGTCGGCAGCGGCGAGGTGTTCGTCGGCTGGACCGGCGGCGCGGACGGAACGCTGTCGATGAACAACAGCACCGTCACCACCAACAACAACGTGCAGTTCGGCCGTGAAAACGGAACCGGCGCTCTGATCATGACCGGCGCCAGCTCCTTTTCGACGCCTGGCGATTTTCGGCTGGGCTGGGCCGGCGGCACCGGCAACCTGACCATGTCGGGAACCTCCCAGATCACCGCCAGCAGCTTCGGCAGCGTCGGCCGCAATGAATGGGACATTACCGGCAGCGTGGCGACCATCACCATGTCGGGCGCATCGAAGTTGTTGGACACATGGGACGCCGCGAGTTTCGGCTCCAACGGCGGCCGTTGCGACGTCTCGCTCAACGGCAACGATCCCGGCATCGACCCCGGCGATGAGGCCACTTGGTGCCAGATTCAGGACGTTCCCGGCTTGGGCTGGTGGATGTCGTTCGGACGCGATGCCGGCAGCCAAGCCTCGCTCACCATGCGCGGCTATTCGCTGGTCCGGTCCTCCATCTGGTTCGACATAGGGACCTACGGCGCAACGGCCACGGCCGATTTGTACGATGACGCCCGGCTCTACTGCAATGACGATTACGGCGGAACCAGTCATCTCTCCATCGGCCGCTCTGGCTCTGCCCAGGTCACGATGCACAATAGATCCCTCATGAACGCCACGGCCGGCGATATCCAAATCGGCGTCGCCGGAAGTAACACCACACTTGATATGTATGACACTTCGGCGTTAATCGCCCGTGACAAAATCATCCTCGGTGCCTTTGACGACAACGGAGGCGCCAACGACACCGTGGTCACGATGCACGATAGCGCGACGACGATGACCGCACCGTCCGTGCAAGTCGGCGGCACCTTGAGAGGCAACGGTTCCATCACGGGCGCCGTCGTGGCCGTCGCCGGCTCCACCATCGAGCCGGGCACGAGCATCGGCACCTTGACAATCACCGGCGACCTGGATCTCGCCGGGAGTCTGGATATCGAATATAACCAGGCCAACCCCGATAAGATCGACTTGTTGCTGGTTTCGGGCGACCTCGATCTTACGGGCGGAATCCTCGATTTCGCTCTGGAATCGGGCGGCTCGGCACTGACCGACCTCGCCTATGTGTTCGCCACGTACGGCACGCTCTCCGGCAGCCTTCCCACGGAACAGAATGTTCCGGCGGGCTATCACGTCGAGTACGCCTACGGCGGCAACAACATCGCCTTGGTCATCCCCGAGCCTTCGACTCTCGTGCTCCTGGCATTGGGTCTGATCGGTCTGGCGGCATACGCACGGCGCCGCAAATAGTTAAATAAATCCCCCAGTCGCAGACCTTGCGTCTCCGAATTGCGGGATCATTGACACGGGGGCACAGCTTCACTCCCCTGAGGCTGTGCCCCCTGTTTTTAATGCGTCGAACCTTCTGCATTATCGAGATCAAAGCCGCCCCTTCTTCCCCGGCTTGAGGTCAGATCCTGAAATGCAAAAATTGTCATCCTGAGCAGAGCGAAGGCTCTGTCTCCGAACGAGATTCTTCGCTTCGCTCTGAATGGCGCCTCTTCCTGAAGACACAACCCGTTCCCGGCGTAATTCTCCGCACAACCGGTAGAATCGTTCTTTACGCCAAAGTTTTCGTTTCCCCGCGGAACTCTTCGTGCTATATATTTTAGGGCCGCGAAAAACTCTACCTTTTCGGCGGGTTTTTCGCGCAACGCAGGAGAGAGTACGCACCGGGCGGCCCGTCCGCCGTGAGGGACGAAGATGCTAATCATCGTGGGTTTCATCGTGGTTTTCGGAGCGGTCATGACCGGATTTATTCTGGCCGGCGGCCACCTCGGCGCCCTGATTCACCCCTCGGAGTTCATCACCATCGGCGGCGCGGCCCTCGGCGCCCTGATCGTGATGTCGCCGAAGAAGGTCCTGATCGACGTGCTGCGCGGCATATTGCAGTGCGTCAAGGGGACGCCGTACAACAAACGGGCGTACGAGGATCTGTTCAAGTCGCTGTACGAGTTGTTCCGCCTCAGCCGCCGCGACGGCCTGATGATGCTCGAGTCGCACCTGACCGATCCGCACCAGAGCGCGATCCTCAATAAATACCCGAAGCTCTCCGGCAACCATCACGTAATCGGCTTCCTCAGCGGGGCGATGCTGCCCGTGCTTGACGGAACGACAAAGCCCGAACAACTGCCGGCCCTGCTGGAGGCGGACCTCAAGCTGATCGAGGAAGAGCACCATGCGCCGGTGGGCGTAGTGGTGAAGACGGCCGACGCCCTGCCGGGCTTCGGCATCGTGGCGGCCGTGATGGGGATCGTGGTGACAATGGGCGCGATCGACGGGCCGGTCAACGAGATCGGCGAAAAGGTGGGCGCCGCGCTGGTCGGCACGTTCCTCGGCATCCTCCTCTCCTATGGACTGTTCGCCCCCTTGTCGGTGCGGATGGAATTCATGGGGATAGCCGAGCTCGGTTACCTGCGGGTTATGGCCCTGGCCCT
>JAFGPV010000032.1 GCA_016936015.1 Pirellulales bacterium | reverse complement strand
CCCCAGCCGTCGGAGCCGTCGATCGAATCGATCCGGTCCGACGCCGAGTCGGCCGCCTGGCTCTCGCGTCGGGTGCTGGAGTCGATCCGCGCGGAATTCGAGCCCCGAACCTGGGAAGCCTTCTGGCGGACTACGATCGACGGCCAATCGCCGGCCCACGTCGCCGAAGACCTCGCGATGACCGTGCCGGCCGTCTACATGGCCAAATCCCGGATCCTCCGCCGGCTCCGCCAGGCCCTCGGTCAGTTGCCCCCGTAGGTTATGCTTCAGCATAACTTGTTGAGATACAGCAGGTTCGAAGTTTTTTAAAATTGCTGTTAGACCCTCACGTTCTTTCTTGTAGGAGGCGATTCCCGTCGCCGACTTAACGGGAGAAAAGATATTCGGCGGCAGGAGCCGCCTCCTACAAACGTTTTCGTGCTGGATCGAATCTCGGGAGGTCCCCTCATGCCCACCGTCACCTGCCCCGACCGGGAAACGCTTCGCCGGTATTCTCTCGGCCTGCTCTCCGACGAGCAGTCGAACGAAATCGCCGAACATCTCGAATCGTGTCCCGATTGCCAGGCCACCATCGTGAACCTGGGAGACGCTACGGATACGCTGGTCGGCCGGCTGCGGACACCGACGGAGAATGATTCCTGCTTGGCCGAACCGCAATTCCAGTCCGCCCTGGCCGAGGCGATGGAAATGCCTCCGGCGGAACCTACGGCGATACTGCAAACCCTGGGCGAATACCACCTCCTGGAGACATTGGGCCGGGGCGGCATGGGCCGGGTTTACAAGGCGCTGCACACAAAACTCGATCGGATTGTCGCCATCAAAATCCTCCCCCACGCCCGCAGCGACGATCCCCGGGCCATCTCCCGCTTTGAACGCGAGATGAAGGCCGTCGGCCGGCTGACCCATCCGAACATCGTTCAGGCCTTCGATGCCCGGGAGATCGACGGCACGCCGGTCCTCATCATGGAATACGTCGCCGGGCTGGACCTGGCCGCGATCGTCCGTCACGTCGGTCCCCTGCCGATCGCCGACGCCTGCGAACTGGTCCGGCAAACCGCCGCGGCCCTCCAATGCGCCCACGAGCACGGGCTGGTCCACCGCGACGTCAAGCCGTCGAACATCATGCTGAACCGATCGGGCGAGGTGAAACTGCTGGATCTCGGTTTGGCCCGGTTCTACGCCGAAGCGGCAGTCGGCGAAGAGATGACCGGCGTCGGGCAGGCGATGGGCACGGCCGACTACATGGCCCCGGAGCAGGCCGCGGACAGCCGCACGGTCGATATCCGGGCCGACCTCTACAGCCTCGGCTGCACGCTGTACAAGCTCTTAAGCGGCCGCGCCCCGTTCGGCGGTCCCGACTACCGCGGCACGCTCGACAAGCTCAATGCCCACGTGCATCAAGCTCCGACGCCCATCCGCCAAATCAATCCTGAAGTACCCGAGGGAATCGAAAAAATCCTCGACCGCCTGCTGGCCAAGAATCCCGACGATCGCTTCACTACACCCAACGAAGTCGCCGAGGCCGTCAAGCCATTCGCCACCTCGTCCGACCTGCTCGACCTGATCGAGTACGCCGAGAGCGTCCCCGACCGCAGCGCGGCCCTCCCGGCCGCTATTCCCAGTCCCCAGCCGGCGACGGCTTCGCGGGGTTGGAAGCACTTCGTCAAGCAATTCTTGCTCTTGCTGTTGGTCGGCGGCTTCGGCTTCGCCCTGGGCATCATCATCCGAATCAAGAAAGACGGTCGCGAAGCAACCGTCGAAGTACCTTCGGGAAGCTTGGCACAGGTTCATGAAGATGGGCAGGTCACAATCCAATTACCCGACTCGACGAAGTCCGCCGGCACGTCGTCGGACGCTCAAAAAGATGACTTTGAATTATGGTGTAAGCAATTAGAACAGAAACAAAAGGTGTTGCTCGGATATATTCTCAAGAAAGACGCCAAGAGTGCCTTGGCCTTCTTGAAAAGGATGGAAGAAGACCTTGATCACTTATTGAGCTTGTCCGGTTCTTCTCCAGTCGAAAGTCAAATCAAAGCAATGCGGAAGAAAATGGACGAACTGCAATGGGCATTAGAAAGAGAAGACTGGGCCTATTTTTACGTTCTCATGCACGGACCGAAAGAATCGACGGATCAAAATATGAAACCGGCTGGTGGAAAAACCTCTCCTCGACATGACCCTCTTACAGATCTCTTAGGACAGAAATTCACTCCTTATACAGGCGGATCCCCGCTGACTGTCCCTCGCACCGCCAAAATCACCCGCGGCGACATCAAGGCCACAATCACCGCCACGGGCACGCTCGAACCCGAGGAAGTGGTCGAGGTCTCGGCCGGGGTTGCCGGCAAGGTCGTCAGCCTCGCGGCCGATCCCCGCGGCGAAACCACCTCCCCTCTCCCTTCGGGAGAGGGGCCGGGGGTGAGGGCTGCGGAGAACTACAAAGGTAAAACCATCGATTACGGCACACCGGTCACGAAAGGGATGGTCCTGGCACGGCTCGACGACGAATCCTACCGGCTCCGCGTCCAAGAGGCGAAGATTAAACTCGAAAGCGCTCAAGATGAATTGAAAATGCAAACAGTCGCAAACCAGAAGGTGCCAGCCACGGTCCCCCAGGCGTCCATCAGAAAACTCGAAGCGGCGGTGCAACTCGCAAAGATCGCTCTCAAACAGGCCGAACTTGCCCTGAGCCGCACGCGAATCCTCTCCCCCGTCGACGGTGTCGTGGTCGTCCGCAGGGTTAATGTCGGCCAAAAAGTGGACGACGCGAAAATCCTCTTCCGGATCGCCAAAGGCTCGAAAAAAGTGCAGTCATTGCAACTGACGAGCTGGACCGGAGGTCCGGAGATCCGGGAGATCACCGCAGGGATGCCCGTCCGGCTGACGGCCGATTCCCTGCCCGGCAAGGTATTCATGGGGAAGGTGGAACGTGCCGGTCCGCATTCCCCGTTGTTGCTCCGGCCGCTCGCCGACGATCCGGAACTGCTGGAACTCCCTCCCGGCCTTCCGGTGAAATTGCAGTTCGAAGTCGTCCATAGAAACGTCCTCCGGGTGCCCAACGAGGCAATCAGGGACAAAACCTTTGCCCCTACGGAGACCTTCGGATCTCTTGAAAAGATCAATCTGGACCGCCGGATCGAAATCATTAAGGCATCTCTCGGTCTGAGCAACCATGAATACACCGAAGTCAGCGGCCCGAACGTGAAAGAAGGGATGGAAGTAGTGGTCCGCCCAGGTGCCCCGCCAATCGACCTCCCTCCGCCCGCCGTCTATCCAACCACCCACGATGTGTCTGCCGTCAATCCGGCCGCCGAACTGAGAGCTTTGCAGGGGCAATGGAAAGTGGTCCGGGTGGAGAAGGGCAAAGACGGAGACGACGCCTGGGGCGCCATCGTGGGAGTGGAATCGCCCTGCGCGCCCATCAATCCGGCCACCACGTTCCGCGTCGAATTCAACGATCAGTATGATCCGCCGATGCAATTTCGATCTCCCGAGCCGATCACCAACACGGCAATGTGCCGGCAGGGATTTTCCTACCGCATTGATCCGACCGCCTCGCCCAAGACGATTGATCTCCTTGCCGACAATAATGCAACCTATCCGGAAGGACGACCGGCCGCCTTGGGCATCTACGAGATCGACGGCAATCGATTGAAAATCCGCCTGTCGCGATACCTGCCCGAAGTGAAAAGCGAACAACGGCCGAGGAATTTCACGGTCGATCCACAATCGGGCGATCTCCTGTTCGTCCTCGAACGGCACAACCCTTCCCAGGACGAAAAGGCCATCCAAGGAACCTGGACTCTTTCCGGACAAATCGAAGACGGCCGGCCCGTCCCGGAAAAACAATTGAGCCCCCAACAATGTCAAATATCCAGTTATTACCTCTACATTATGGAGTGGCAGAAATTAACAGGCAATACGCAGGGAGTTCCAAAAACCCATTTGTCGGGCGACTACACGCTGGATGAATCCAAGCAGCCGAAACGGATCACGATCTTTTCCTGGGATTCACTAACCCTGAAACGAGAAGACTTCCACGGCATTTACCAGTTCGACGGCGACCGGCTGCAAATCGCCTACCGCAAAAACGGTCCCGCTCCGGAGAAGTTCGAGTCCGCGCCCGGCTCGGGCGTTACGCTGCTGAAGCTGACAAGGAGTCAACCGAATGCGGAAACACCTTCAACATTTCCACTCCAAACCCAGCAAGTCCAGCCGCCTACCGCCCCCGCCGTCAATCCGGCGGCGGAATTGAAGGCCCTGCAAGGTCCGTGGAAGGTGGTCCGCGTCGAGAAGGGTAAAAACGCCGACGATGCTCCACAAGGGAGTTGGCGTTCTCTAGGCTTTGATCCCCGGGTTCCTGTGACCTTCGAGAAAAACTATTTTGAAGCACCACAGATTGAAAGCGGATACACACAATCTTTGTTTTTCCGTATTAATCCACTCAGCAAACCGAAAACCATTGATTTTCGGGAGCAAGCTGAAGTGCCCAATAATGGGGAACTGATTGCACAGGGTATCTATCAGTTTCAGGACGATCAATTGAAAATCTGCCTGGCCGAGTATTCTCCTTCCCTGCAAACCGATCAGCGCCCGAAACGTTTTGAGGCCGATCCCCAATCCGCCGACGTTTTGCTCACCCTCGAGAGGTTTCATCCCGTCGGAGATGAAAGACGCATCCAGGGCCGATGGTCCTTGATGAGTCATCTCGAGAACGGGAAGACAATTGCCAAAAAAGCTACCGGCAGCAAAATGTTACACTTCACCAACGCCGCGGTCATCCCCGTCTATACGGGCGACGTCGCTCTCGGCGATCTGCCGAAGAGCTTGCCAAGCAACACGGTCTGGATCTACCTCCTCGATCCGGCGGCAAAGCCGAAGACGATAACCATCGTTGGACGATCCCTTTTCGAGGGCGGGAAGCAGGAATTAAACGGCATCTACCAGTTCGAAGGCGATCGGCTGAAAATTGCCTTTCGCAAAGATTCGGCGCCGCCGGAGAAGTTTGAATCCCCGCCCGGCTCCCACGTCACGCTGCTGACGCTCGAACGACTTCAGCCGAAAACATACGCCCCGACCCAACCCACAAGAATTCAAAGTCCGGCGGGGGCGAAAGCGGATGGGAAACCGCAGGAACAGTAAGGGATCGGGCATTCTGATAAATACGGTTCATCGGTGTTGCATTTCCCCGGAAATGTCGCCTCGTACTCCTGGAGACCTTGGTGACGGGTGGTCCAGGACGTCGAGGTGGTGTTTCATGGAGCTTCTGGCGGAAGATATTCTCGTCGGCGCCCCCTTAAAATGGGCGTGGAAACCGCTGCTTCAGCGCTATCTGACCGCCGGGTGGTCGTTTCCGAAAATGCGGCCCGGGGAGAGGGTCTTTCCCGCGGAACTGAAGCGGTGGGGCCTCTACCTGCACGTGCCGTTCTGCCGCCGGCCCTGCACGTACTGCCCGTACAACCGGGTGACGTTCGACGAGTCGCTCTATCGGAGGTACGAGACGGCCGCCCATCGGGAGATCGACCTGATTGCCCAGCGGCTGGCCGAGGTCCGCGGCCCCTGCCCTGCCGCCGCGTCGCCCGTCACTTCCCTCTACGCCGGCGGAGGGACGCCGACGATCGTCCCGGAAGGCCTCGCCCGGCTGCTGACCCATATCAAAGCAGCCTTCGGCCGGGCTGGCGACGTCGGCGTGGAGCTGCATCCCGGGGCGATGGACGAGGGGTGTTTGGACGTCCTGAAGGGCCTGGGCGTCTCGATGGTCTCGGTGGGGGTCGAGAGCCTTTCGGACCGGCTCCTCCGGCTGATTGGCCGCGCGCACGACGCCGCCACGGCCGAACGGTCGCTCCGCCGGGCCTTGGCCCGGCGTTTCGACACCGTAAGCGCCGATCTCATGTTCGCCCTGCCGACGCAGACCCTCGACGAGCTTGATGAGGATCTTCAGCGCGCGCTCTCGCTGGGCGTCGACCAGATTTCGTGTTATCCGATCTTCGGGTTCCCTTACACCGAACTGGGCAAAAGACTGGGGATCAAGCAGATCCGCCGCCCGGCCAGCAGCCTGCTGCGGCGGATGCTCGACCTGATCCGCCGCCGGGCCGACGATTTTGGGCTGGTCCAGGGCGCGGTCTGGTCGTTCCACCGGCCGCGGGGCAAAAAGTTCACCTCCACGACCCGCCACCACTACCTGGGCATTGGCCCCAGCGCGGCGTCGATGGTGCCCGGCCAGTTCTCCGTCAACACGTTCTCGATTCCGGACTACGCCGCCGCCCTGCCCGGCCGGCTGCCGACGGCCCTGGTCCTGCCGGTCAGTCGGCAGTTGGAAATGGCCTATTGGCTCTATTGGCGGGCCTACGAAATGACAATCCCCCGTCGGGATTTCGCAGAGCGGTTTGGCAAAGAGATTGAAACGGTCTACGGCAAACTCTTAACGCTCCTGACCCGAACGGGCATGGCCCGGCTGGAAGACGGCGCCTATCAGCTCACCGAGCGGTCGGGCTATCTGATCCACCGGTTCCAGAACGAATACGCCCTGAACTCCATCAACCGCCTCTGGGGCCAATGCCGCCAAGAGGCCTGGCCGACGAAGGTAGGGATTTAAAGAATGCCTGTATAACTTGAAATAATAACCGATTGATTGGAAGAGGTTTAAGCTGCGAAGCAGCGTGCCATGAAAGCCCAGGGCGGAGCGAAGCGGAGCCCTGGGGATAGGATCCACATCGAAAATCAAGCCCTGAAAGGGCGAGCGAACATCGGGAATCATCTTAGCGCGCCCTTTCAGGGCTCACTGATAGGCAGCAACGTTCTTCCCCAGGGCTGCGCTGCGCTCCGCCCTGGGCTATCGTAGTTCGCCGCTTCGCGGCTGAATCCAATAATCCACAACAACTTGCGTAACCGAAATTAGTGCAATTGGGCCGTAATGAGTCGCTATGTCGCCGGTGAGGCCGGATTCCGGGAATTTCACGACGCCCTGAAAAATGATCTTGAAAGTGGGCCACCCGGTTGATATACTATACATAGGATCAGTATAGCTCATTGGCAATTTGGTTCATGGCCTCTTGCATCGGTAAGGACAATAGGCGCACCGACCACCCCTTCTTCTGAGGAGTCCTATCCTGAAAGAATTGCCCGTTGGCCCTTCCCGTTGACCAAAACGAGATCCTTTGTAGGAGGCGGCTCCCGCCGCCGATTGTCCGGCAAAGGTGAGAAACCGCGGAACAAGACCGCCCTTCCGGGGGCCAGCCCGTGCATTTTTCGATTCCTGTTGAGCAACGACACACTACCCACCATGCACCACCCGCTGTTGATTTCCGATACGCAACCATTCGACCTTCGACTATCGACCCTCGACCTTCGACCCACGACCTTCGACTATCGATCCAACCGACACGCAACAATTCGCCCACAACAATTCCCGCGCGGTCCCGTAAAATCCGGCACTTGAAGGCCCCACATTGTCCAATAATTCAGCCCGGAAAGGAGCAAAAATGATTCGCGACAAAGAAATTGAAGAAGCGGCATCTTGCCGCTTTTTGCCGGGATGCGGCAGGATGCCGCATCTACGTTACAGGCTCGCTCGCTGAGGAGGCGAGATAGCTCGGGTCGAGCTTTTCCAGTTCCTCGGACAGGGCCTCGACGGTGGTGCGGAGTTCGTCCTCGGTGTGCTGCGAGGTGATGAAGAATCGCAACCGGGCAGCGGACTCTTCGACCGCCGGGTGGAGGATCGGCATGACGTTGACGCCCCGGGCCTGCATCGCCCGGGAGAGGATCAGGCAGTGCCGGGAATTACCGAGGATGACGGGGATGATCGGAGTTTCCTGACTCTTACCGGTATTCATGCCCCGTTGCCGGCAGAGGCGGAGGAACAAGGCGGAGTTCTCGCGGAGCCGGGCAAGCCGCTCGGGTTCGCGCTGGAGGACTTCGAGGGCGGCCAACGCCGCGCCGGCGGCCGGCGGAGACATGCCCGCCGCAAAGACGAAACCGGGAGCGGTGTATTTCAGGTATTCGACCAGGGCCTTGCACCCGGCGATCACGCCCCCGCAGCTCCCAAGGGCTTTGGAGAGCGTGCCCATCCAGACGTCCACGTCGCGGCGGTCGACCCCGTAGTATTCGCCCAGTCCCCGACCGGTTTGGCCCATCACGCCCAGCGAGTGGGCCTCGTCGATCATCAACAGGGCCTGATGGCGTTTTTTGACTTCAATGAATTGCGGCAGGTCGGGATAGTCGCCGTCCATGCTGTAAACGCCCTCGATGGCGATCAGCACCCGGCGGTACTCGTGGCGGAACAGCGCAAGCAGCCGGTCGGCGTCCTGAGGGTCGTTATGGGCAAAGGGCCGCCGCGTGGCCCCCGAGAGGATCGCCCCCTGCACGATGCTGTTGTGCGCCAGGCCGTCGTGGAGGACCAAGTCGCCGGGGCCCAGCAGGTGGCCGATCACCGATTCGTTGGTGGCGTGGCCGCCGACGAAGACGACGGCGTCCTCCGTGCCGAGGAAACAGGCCAGGGCCTGCTCCAATTCCCGATGGATCAATCGCTCGCCGGAGACCAGCCGGCTGGCCGAGGCGCTGGTGCCGTAGCGCTGGGCGGCTTTCTGCAAGGCCTCGATCACCGCGGGATGCGCCGAAAGACCAAGGTAGTTATAAGTTGAAAAGTTGATCAGTTCCCGGCCGTCGAGATGCGTGCGGTTGGTCGAAATCCCCTCGTGGACCGAAAAGAAGGGATTGCCCAACTCGGAGTGCTCCATCAGGTCCAGATTCTGGCGGAGCCTGACGTACTCGGGAAACTCCTCGATGCGATACTGCCGCGAAGGGACTTCGGCGCCGGCGGGGACGGCCGACGACGTGCGGGGCTCCGTGCCCAGGTGTTTTTCGACCGCCGCGATGAGTTGCCGGGCGGTTTCCAGGTCGGGGAGGAGTTCCTCGGGCAACCGCCCGCCGAACCGCTCCTCGATCAAGGCCACGATCTCCATCCGCTCAAGCGAATCCATCCCCGTTTCGACGATGGGCGAATCGAGAGTCAGACCCACGGCCCGGTCCTTCGCCACGCGGCGGATTTCCTCGAGCACCGCTTCGGTCACCCGCTGATGGGCGGCGCGGCGGCGGCCGTTGTTCGAAGCGGCCTCGGCCAGGGGCGCCGCCCGCGGGCCGGTTTCCGTCTCCGAAAAGATGCGTCTTCCGGGCGATACTTCCCGATAGGCCGGCGGCAGGGACAGAGCACCGTCGCCGTCGGCCTTGCCGACGTCCGGGAGGCCGCCGGAGGGAGGCGTTTCCGCCGCCGGGACGGTTGTCTTTTCCGCGGCCGGGACGGCCGCGCTCCAGTGGGCGACGACTTCCAATGTTCCGGCCAAGTATGCCTCGCGACAGGCGTGACGCTGGATCTTGTTGCTGGAAGTTTTGGGGATGGTGCCCGCCCGAATGAGCAAGATGACGTCGGGGGCCAGTTCGTGCTCGGCGGCCACCGCCCGGCGGATGGCTTGGAAGACGGCGTCCAGATCGCCTTGTTTCCGGCGTTCGATTTCGTGGACGATCACCAATTTCTGGCGGCCGTCCGCTTCGACGGTCAGCGCCGCGCCGGCGTCGGGGCGAAGCCGGGGATGACTCCGCTGCACCGTCAACTCGATGTCCTGGGGATAGTAATTCACGCCCCGAAAGATGAGCAGGTCCTTCAGCCGCCCGGTGACGAACAACTC
The DNA here is from genome assembly GCA_016936015.1 of Pirellulales bacterium. Lineage (GTDB taxonomy): Bacteria > Planctomycetota > Planctomycetia > Pirellulales > Thermoguttaceae > JAFGPV01. Next base: position 8,593 of record JAFGPV010000032.1, on the reverse strand, counting down.
GCCGTCCCGCAGAAAGCCCAGGTCGCCGGTGCGGAGAAAACGCCCTTCTCCGGTGTCTTTCAGCCGGGCGTGGAAGATCTTTTCGGTCATCTCGGGCTGCTGCCAGTAGCCCTGGGCGACGCTCGGGCCGCGGACCCAGATCTCTCCGACGCACTCCGGCGGACAGGTCGTGAAGGTCTCAGGATCGACGATGACGACTTTTTGATCGGGGAGGTTCTGCCCGCAGCCGACCAAGGCCCGGGATCCTGGGGCGCCGGGGGTGGTCTCGACCACACGCCGGCGCGAAAGGGCATCGGCGGCAAAACGGCGGATCACCGGCGGATCCTCGACGTATCCGCCCGAGACGATCAGCGTGGCTTCCGCCAGTCCGAAGCAGGGGTAAAACGCCTCGCGGCGGAACCCGCACGGCTCGAAGGCCTCGCAAAAGGCGTCGATCGTCTCGGCCCGGACCGGCTCGGCGCCGTTGAAGGCGACTTTCCAACTGCTCAGATCGAGGGTCTTCCGCTGCTCGGGCGTGATCTTGCGGACGCAGAGATCGTAGGCGAAGTTCGGCCCGCCGCTGGTCGTGCCGCGGAACCGCGAGATGGCCGAGAGCCAACGGTAGGGCTTCTGCAAAAAGGTCATCGCGGACAGCAGGATGTTCGGCCGCCCGACATACAGGGGCTGCAAGATGCCGCCGATCAGTCCCATGTCGTGGTAGCTGGGCAACCAAAAGACGCCGGAGCCGGAACGCGTGTGTTCGAAGGTATGGGCGATGAGGGCCGAGTTGTGCACAAGGTTCGCGTGCGTCAGTACTACGCCCTTCGGCGCGGCGGTGGAACCGGAGGTGTATTGCAGGAAGGCCAGGGTGTCGCCGTGGACCTCGGGCATGCTCCAGCGCCGTTCCATGCCGTCGGGAACGTGGCAGGTGGCCAGCCAGGTGAGCTGCTTCAGGTGCGGGGTCTCGTCGATCAGGGGCATCACCCGCTTCAGCACCACGTCGGTGGTCAAGGCGACCTTGGCGTCGGCGTCGTCGGCGATGGCCTGGATCCGCATCAGGGAGCGGTTGCGCCGGGGCGGATAGACCGGCACGGCAACCACCCCGGCGTACAGGCAGCCGAAAAATGCGGCGATGAATTCCAAGCCCGGCGGATAAAGCAACAAGGCTCGCTGGCCGACCAGATCGTAGGTCTCCAACCAGGCGCCGATCGCCCGGGCCTGCCGGTCCAACTCCTGATAGGTCAGATGGAGCTGGGTGGTTTCTCCGTCGGCGAGAAAAGTAAAGCCGATGTCTTCCGGCTGGCAACGCGCCCGGTGCCGTAAGAGCTCCATCAGATTCGAAGGGCCGAAAAACGTACCTGGCAAGTAATCCAAGTGCACGGTGAGGGAACCTGTCCAACGGGGGGTTTCTGACGGGGCGGGTAAATCAAGGCCGGAGAATGTCTCTGACCGGAGGATCGAACGAAAACCAAGGGACTCTATTGTATTTTTTTATTCCGGAGTCTGCAAGAAATATATCGGGGAGGACTTTACTTGTTGCGTAAAATGTATGTTTTTTTAGGAAATCCGCCGGAAGACCCCCGGACACCCTGATTCGCGGGAGCGGTGGGCCGCCCTGGCGAAGCGTTTTGTCCCCGACGATGCCCCTGTTGCGGGTGACAAGACCACGCCCGCGTGGCCCAACGGCGTTTTTCCCCTCGACGACGCAGCTGGAATCCGGCGTGACCCGGCAATCGATCCTCAGGTTTGCCAAATACCCATTGCTCTGAGCGCCGGTTCTGAGTAATAATAGTAGTAGAGATGGTTGTGGAGATCAGTTTGACCCCGGTACGAGGTGTGTTTTGCTCACCGAACAAGAAGTTGCCCGCAGTTGGCGAAGTTTGTTCCACTTAAAGGGAGTAACCGAGGAAGCTTTCGTTCAGGCCGAACATCTTCTCGAGGAACTTCGCCCGGAAAGTCCCCTTCGGCACCGCTTGAATACAGAACTGTGCGAGTTGAGGGCGCTGAAGCGGCCCAAACGCAAGGTCGCCGTTGCGGAATGATCGGGATCAACGGTTGATATCGAGACCGATAGTGAATCCGTTGATCCACACGTTCTGCCGATTCTGATCGGTCAGGAGGCCGAATCCGGCAGGCAGCCCTTCGGCGGAACGCTGGAGGGTGTAGTCGACCATGCCCGCCGCACGAGCCACGCGGTCCATCCACATGCCCGTCCAACCGGCACGCACGGAGATGGCGCGCGTGAGTTGGTATCTGAGATCGACGCGGAGTTCCACGCCCGGATTGAATTCCCTCTTGAAAGCGGTGTGAAAGAACGCCATGGGAGACATCAACAGCGGCGTAAAGTCGGCATGCACTTCGCTCGGGGAGGGCAGGAGCGTACCCAATACTCCCTCTTCCGTGAAATTCTGACAGTTCAATCCGGCCCAGAGCCGGCCTTCGGTCGAGAGCATCCAGCGGCCGGTTTTGTGGAACCATCGGGCACCGACCTGACCGGCAATGACGTGATTTTCGGCGTTGGTGTTCCACATGCTGTCGGAGAGGATGCCGCCCGTGGCATCCACGTTGAAACTGTCGTCGAACTCGAAGTATCGCGGACCGATGAAGAACTCGAAGTAACTGTTGTGATGCGTCGGCTGCGGCCGGTAGATGTACATCCACTCGATGCTCCAGTAGCGCGTACTGTTGTTGCCCGAAAGGGTATCCCACACCAACGGCAGAGGCCTGATGACCGGCGTGTCTGTATAGGGATTCTGAGTGATAATATGACCCACGACGCCGTCTAAAAGCCGCTCGGGTCCCGGGCCGAAGGGCGGGTCGTCGACCACCATCTGCACGTTCTGATTGGAAAACACGATGTCCTGGTCCTGGAGTTGAGTAACGCTCAGCACCCAACCGCTGTGGTCCACGATCCGGCCTATCTCCCACCGCTGTCCCGGTTCAAACTTGGCGGTTAAAAACCCGGTGTCCAGGGTATTCGTTTGGATGACCAAATCCGAATCTTCTAATCCATAATAGGCGTCCCGAGTCGGTACGTTCTGGTTGCCTACCGGCACGATTCGCGGCGCCGAAGTGGCCCAATACAGCCCTTCGTAAGAGAAGAAAAAGCCTTCGTTGGCCTTCGGCGGACCGCCGACAGTACTGACCTCCGGCGGGGCAAAAAGTTGCAATCCTCTTAATCCTTGGCCAAGCGCCGGAATTGCCAAAAAGATCAAAGAGGCCCCTAGGGCCATGCGCGTCAATGTGCGGTTAAACAACATAAGTCGTTTCCCCATCTCGAATTAAGCTCAATGGAGGACTCATCAGATTCCGCTTGCGCGGAGAAACCAAGTACCGTATGTGACGTAAATATCGGTTTTCAGGGTCGCGCCAGTTGAGTAAGAAAGATAAACCTTGCCGGAATTGACGATAATTCCAGGTCGAAGATGACCAAGGAGACCTGAAAGATCTCTCTAAAACTTACACATTGTCCAGTTTAACAGGCGGCCCAGCATTTTGGTCCTCTGAAAAGACTATCCCGGTATTCTTCTTAGAGGTCATCGTGACGGGGACCGACCGGGCACCATCGGCAGATGCTCGGTGTTGGTCGGCGGAGGGTCTCGGGTATGTCCCAGGCAATCCAGATTCTCTGCATCGCCCAGTAGTGACCGAACCATCTTCTCGCCTAAGAATCCCCCGGACTAAGTAAGAGTGGATTCGTCGAAGGGAGCAGCCGGCTCGCGATTTTTCTGTCCCCATGCCATAAAGAAGTATTCGTTGACGTCCGAGGGTTTGTCGGAGAGGGACGATTGATAATGGGTGCTGTACTGATCGAGCCAGCTTCGGATTTGTGCTTCCGTGATCGGCGAAGGGTGCATCCGCGCATGGTCTTCGGGGCGCGTTTCGCCGGGCTTGATGGTGTTGACCTGGAAGAGGAATCGTCCTTCCCGCTTCAAGAGGCTCATATAATCGTCCAACAATTTCCGCGGCCGGGTGGTGTGATCGAGGACGTTGAAGCAGACGGCGAGATCAAACTGCCGCCGACCGGTTTGGCAAAGCGCCTCGAGGTCCGGAACGTATTCCACGCCGCCCGTGCGCACGCGACGGAACAGTTTTTCGTATTCCGCATTGAGGGGATCGAATCCGACTTTCCGCTTGCCGGGCAAGAACTCGATCATGCCCAGCGGACCGCAACCGATTTCGACGATGTGGGCGCCGGCCAGTTCCCGGAGGGTCCACCCGGTCTTGAAATAGTGTTCTAGCATCGAGAGGCACTGAAGCCAGGGAAACGCACGGGGATCGTTGTCCGCGTAACCTTCAAACGCAACCCAGCGCCAAAACGCCAGTTCGTGCAGTTGCGCCTCCGCTTCGGGGGCAAGCCCCGAGGCCTTCCCTCGGCAGAAGTTGGCGATTTGCTCAACCTTTTCAGGATCGAGGTCGTCCCCCAAGTAATTGTGAAGAGGTTTTTTACAAGGCCGGATCTGCGCGGAGGCTCCCAAAGCGATTTTTCTGGCAATATTGAGCAAGAAGTCCTGAGATGATACGGCATCGCCGAGGAGTTCATCCACGCGGAAGCTGAATTCGGGGGGAACCGCTTTCTCCTCCTCCGGAACGGGTTCGGGAGAATTTCTCCGGCGGGAAAAGAAGGAGATCCGCGGCAAGACCTGATTCCCTTGAATAGAAAACTTCATCGGCGTGGCGTGCTCCATTCAGGCGGCGTCGCGGCAGGGGAGCGGCGCGCTCTCCCAGCCCTCGGCGAAAGGTTCGGACCATTCCCGGGCGGCACTCGGATCGCCTCCTTGGAGAAGCCACAGGAAGAGTTGTTCATAGTGGCGATAGGCGGTCCGGCAGTCCAGGCTTTTCCGCATCGCGTCCGACAAGGCGGGGCGCGGACATTGCGCGCAGGTCGCGCGCATCGCCTCGGCCAGGTTTCCGACGAACCGGGGATTATCCGCCGTGAGATGGCGTCCCAGTTTCTCCAGGGAAGGATTCGTAAACATATCGAACGGCGGGGGGACCAAGCGGCCGCCGACCTTCGGCAAGAGGTCGGGCGCACTGCCCACGCCCGTGGCCACAACGGCCAAGTTGGAATAAATGGCTTCCGCCAAGGCCAGGCTCCAGCCTTCCCAGAAGGAAGGCAGCACGAATGCGTCCGCCAGGTCGAAAAACGGCCGGACGTTTTCATGATGTCCCGCGAGCAGTACTGCCGGTTCCAGCCCGTGGCGGCGGATCCCTTGTATTAATCGGGAGTAGTATTTTTCATCCTCATTTTTTCCCAAAAGGATCAAGCGGGCCTGGGGATGTTCGGCAAAAACTTCCGCAAAAGCGCGAACCAGGAAGCATTGGGCTTTCGTGGCTTGGATGGCGGCCACGTTCAGAAAGACGTAATGCTCCGGGCCTAATCCCCATTGTTGCCGCAAGAGATCGCGCTGCTGGGCGTTGATGGTCCGATTCAATCGCGCGGTGTTGATGCCGTTGTGAATCACGAGCATTTTGGACACCGATAGTCCCAACGCCACGTCCGAGTAATGGGCAGCCGCCGGGGAGACGCACGCATAGGCCGAGGTGAAACGATCGTTCGCTTGATGGGCGTCCCGCTGCTCCGGCGTCAGCCAGAAATAGGTGTTGTGGATGGTCTGCACGAAGGGAACGCCCAGGCTTCGGGCCGTCGGCGCTCCGAACAGGGAAAAATGGGCGTGGACCAGGTCGACTTTCTCCTCCTCCAGGAGATTCCGATAAGCGTTTTCGCGGTTGTCCTCCGGCAGGGCAAGCAGGCGGATTCCCCGCCTGCGGGCCTCGTGCGCCGCGTTGCCGCGCTGTCCCAGCACCAGCAACGACGTCCGAAAGGAGCGGCGGTCCAGGTTGGCCGCCAGGTCGAGGACCACGTTTTCCATGCCGCCCTGCGTGAATGAATCGACCTGCATCAGAACGTGCCGCGGACGGTCCGGCCGCTGAAACACGCGCGGAGCGCTCCGGCTCCGCTCGGCTGGGGAACGCGTCGCAGCGTAAAAATCGCGGTTATTCGCGTAGTGCGTCGCCGATTCCAGCAGGGACTTCGTCGACGGGACGAGAAACGCCCGCGGCGTGAGCAAGGCCAGCCGTTCCAGGGTGTTCCGGCTTTGCGTGAAACAGACCGTCCCGCTCCGCCGGATTTCACTCCGATAACGATAGGCCGCGGAGGGATCGTCGTCAAAAAGCGCCGCGACGCACAGGTCGTCGGGCAGGCCGCTTGCCGCGACGGCCGGCAAGTTGCGCGCCTCGATCATCAGCAACGTTTTCTCGCCCGGGGGCCGGGCGGCCTCTTCGCCGGACCAGGGGATCACCCGGTGCGGCGCGGTTTTGACCTTCTTCAACCGTGAAAGAACGGCACCGGCGGCACAAATGGTCCAGGGCTGCCGATAATACCGTTCGCGCTGGCGCTGGTAAACCATCAGGTTCTGGGCGCGCTCAAAAATCTTCAGTTCCACGGCCCGAGAACTGAGGCTGTCGTCGTGGACGCGGTATTGGTAGAGGACGTCGTCCCGGCCCAGGTGGTCGATGCGGAAAACGGAATTCATGCGCATCCAATAGTCGTAATCTTCGATTCCCAGCAGGGGATCGTATTCGCCCAGGAGGCGCCCCGCCGAACCGCGATAGAGGAAGCAGGGGCCGATAAAATTGTCCAACACGCTGCACAGCGGTCCCGCGTCGCGCGGCAGATGGATTTCCGGATCGTCGGGGCGGCGGCGGTTGTGGGGCCGGAAACCCGGATCCTTCAGCGGTTGCCCCTCTTTGTCGATGGCCAGGTAATCGGCGTACACCATCGCGGCGTCCCGATGCTTTTCCAGATAGGCGACGAGGCGCTGCAATTGCTCGGGATGCATCAAGTTGTCGGCGGAAGTCCACGTCCAGTATTCACCCCGGGCAAACTGGAAACCGTTGCTCAATGCCTTCGGCAATTTCTGATTCGCCTGTTGAAGAATCCGCACTTGAGGATGATCGGCGTACGCGGCGGCCACTTCCGCAAACGCATCCGTCGAGCCGTCGTCGACGAGAATCAACTCGAAACGGCGATACGTCTGCGCCAGCACGCTCTCGATGGAATTCCGCAACAGATAGGCATGATTGTAAACCGGGAGCACCACGCTGACGAAACCTTTTCGCTCCAGGGTTTCCGACGCGACGGGGGAAACAATACTCCGTTTCCGGCCGGGGCGGAGGGACTTCTTCGCGGTCCGATACACGAACCGCAATACGCCTTCCAACCGGCCGCCGGGAGGCAGCGCCCGTTCCCGAATTCCCCGCAACCGCAACGCAAACCGCCAGGCGCGGCTCCGCGTAATTGCGGACAATTGTCCCTGCAGCCATTGGACGTGTTCCTCCAAAGAAGCGATTTGAGCGCGCAACGCCTCGGCATCGTCCAACGCGTCCTCGCGGTCCCTGCCGGAAGACTCCTCCAGGGAAGCATCGCCTTGAGGGAAATTGATTTTCGATGCCCACGAGCGTACACGCGGTTCGTTATCCGTTCCGATCATCCAAGCCCTCCTTGAACCTGAACGTTCGCGCCCGGCGGCGGATCGGCCTCAATCGGCACGCCGCCGCGCATCAGCCCTGCGGGAAATCACGCCGGTTCGTGAGATGAAAGAGCATCCATTGGTTACACACACTTCAGAAGATCATACCTTCCCTAGCATCCGCCGGAATTTTACTTCATCGAGAAGATGGAGTGCAAGACAGATTTACTTCCACGGCGATCCCCCGCGGCAGAGTGGTGCATTCCGTTCGATGGAAAGGACCAGGATTTCCAGGTCCTCCTCGGGGGAAAAGCGTGCCGTTCCGCGCGTCCGCAATTCATCGCGCAGGGCGGGCCATCCCCCTCCGGGCTGCTTCGTTTGGTCACGAAAGTGACGTCAAACTCCGATTTTGTGCTTCAATAACTGCAACGTCTGCCCGAGCCATGAGTCTTGTTCTTGCATGGCCTCGTCAACTGCCGATAGTCCCGCCGACCGCGTGGGGGTGATTTCCGGTATGAACACCTCTTCGCCGCTCTCGGCCGGGCCCGTGTCCTCCGTTTCGGTTTCAGCAACCGTCGACTTTCCGAGGACCGTACCCAGGATTGTCGGCAATTGGGACGAATTCTTTTGGTTTCCCGACGAGGCCGGAGCAGACGCCGTCCCAATCGTAACGGGCTGCGTTAGTTGGGAAATGGCGGCCTTCGTGGTGGCGGGATTATACAGGTAGCCGCCGACATAGTACGTCCCCGAGGCGATCCCCGCCGGATCGAACGTATAGGAGCCGTTGCCGTTGGCGGCGGCCACCTGGTCGATCTCGATCCAACGCTCGTTGCCGTTCATCCACTGCAAATCCTGGTCCAGGCAGAGGCTGATCACGCCGCCGGCCGGCACGTTGGTCGCCGTCCAGGTGACGGTCACGTTCTGACCGGCAGTGTACGTGCCCGAGGTCGGGCCGGAGAGGACAAACGAAGTGGATTGGGGGGTGCTTTGACCGTTGTCGATTGTGATCGTCGCGGCCAGTTGGGAAATGGTGGCCTTCGTAGTGGCGGGATTGTACAGGTAGCCGCTGACGTGGTACGTCCCCGAGGCGATCCCCGCCGGATCGAACGTATAGGAGCCGCTGCCGTTGGCGGCGGCCACCT
>JAFGPV010000031.1 GCA_016936015.1 Pirellulales bacterium | reverse complement strand
TCGGACAACGTCCACGTGCGGGATGGGGCGGATCTGACAGCGTCCAGCGTCACTGCCAACACGCTGACCATCGGCGGCGTGGAGACCTGCACCTGGAACGGCGGAGGAGGCGATAATCTCTGGACGACGGCGGAAAATTGGACGGACGACGTGGCTCCGTTGCCCGGCGACAACTTGGTCTTTCCGGGAGATGCCGCACGTCTGGAAAACGTCAACGATTTCCCGGCCGGAACCGTCTTCGGCGATATTGTGGTGGAGGGGGGCGATTATTCTTTTCAAAACGGCAGTGTGAATGCGGAAAACGTTTCTGTTCAAAACAACGCCCGTCTGACGGTGGCGAGTATTATTGCCGGGACGATAAGCATCGGCAATGTTGACGAGACGACGTTCTGGTCGACTTTCCTCGGGGGAGACGAGGACGACATGGCTTATGAAATTGTGGTGGACGATGCCGGGAACTCGTTTCTTGTCGGGGCAACTTACTCTCCCGATTTTCCCGCGTCGGACGGCTTCGATCCAAGCTATAACGACGATAGCGATGCCTTTGTTGCGAAATTCGCACCGACCGGCGAATTGCTTTGGAGCACTTACCTGGGCGGCAGCAGTTATGAGCATGCTTGGAGCGCTACGTTGGACGCGGAAGGAAACATCTTGGTCACGGGCATGACCGCCTCTGGTGACTTTCCCGTCACTTCGGGCAGTTTCGACACGAGCCTCGACGGAGAAACCGACGCGTTTATTGCAAAGTTCTCGTCATCGGGCGAATTACTCTGGGCTACTTATTTGGGCGGCAGCATGTGGGATCAGTGCAACGACATCGCCGTGGATAACGCGGGAAACATTTTCGTGATTGGCGACACCTATTCCGACGATCTTCCCGCGCTGGGCGGTTTCGACACCAGCTTCGACGGCAACGAGGAAGATATCTCCGATGGTTTTGTGGCGAAACTCAATTCATCGGGCATGGCGGTTTGGGTTTCTTACCTGGGCGGAAGCGATTGTGATTGGGGTAATGTAATAACCGTGGACCACGAGGATAATATCCTCTTATCCGGCTTGACCTTTTCCGGCGACTTTCCTGCATACCAAGGCTTCGATATGACCTACCATGACGGGGGAGACGTCTTCCTCGTCAAGTTGACTAATTCAGGCGATTTGCTGTGGGCAACGTTCCTCGGTGGATCCGCACGCGACCAAGCGGAAGGCCTGACAGTGGACGCCGACGGACAAGTGTTTGTTGGAGGAATAACGTACTCAGAAGACTTTCCCACATTGGGCGGCTTTGATGCCAGTTTGGACGGCGCATGTGATGCCTTTCTAGCCAAGATCACCACCTCCGGGCAGTTGCTCTGGGCTTCTTACATTGGTGGAAGCGATCAGGACTGGATCAATGATATTGCAATTGACGAAACAGGAGATTTGTTTGTCACGGGCAGAACCTATTCCGGCGACTTTCCTCTATCAGGCGGCTTCGATTCCACCTTGGACGGCGAATGCGATGCCTTTGTGGCTAAAATCAATTCCTCGGCCGGATTGACTTGGTCCTCGTACTTCGGCGGGAGTAATTTCGAAAGCGGCAGTGGCATTGCACTCGATCACTTGGGGAATGTTTTCTTGACAGGGAGAACCACCTCCGGCGATTTGCCAACAACCAGCGATTGTTTTGACTCAAGTTACAATGGGGAAAATGACGTCTACCTCGCCAAGATCCATATCAAAGAGACGGGTGATGTACGCACCTGGGACGGCGGCGGGGAGGATAATCAATGGTCCACGGCAGAGAATTGGGCAAAGGGAGAGACGCCGCTGCCCGGGGATGGTCTGGTCTTTCCGGCCGAGGCGGACACGTTCGTTTGCGTCAATGATTTTCCGGCCGGGACGGTTTTTGGTGAGATTGTCGTGGAGGGGGGCGATTATTCCTTCCAGAATAACGGCTTGAATGCGGAAAGCGTCCAGGTGCAGGGTGACGCCAGTCTGACGGTGGCCAGCATCGCCGCCGGGACGTTGACCATTGGGGAGGGCGAGGAGTCGGGGGTCGAAGGTCGAAGGTCGGGAGTCGAGAGTCGAGGGTCGAAAGTCGAGAGTCGAGGGTCGGGGGTCGAAAGTCGAGTGGCGAGTGGCGAGAGTAGTATTCGGCCAACGACCGGCAACCAACGACTGACGGTTCTTCCCGATCCGCAAGTTCTTCCTATCACCTCGGCCCAACGGGCCAACGATTTATTGAATGATTGGCCCGTGGGGCCGATTGACGATTATGTCTTACCCTATTCCCCAGGGCGATGCCCTGGGCTGGGTGAAACAGGCCCCTTCGGGGCAACCGGAGTCACTTCAGTAAGCATTGCCGCGCCGGTGATTCGGGTCTTTCGGCTGGAGGAAAGAGGACAGGTTGACAACCTATCCCACGTAGGACAGGTTGACAACCTATCCCACGCGGCGCCGGTTTTACCGGCGTTCTATGCGATGTATGCGTCTGCGGAGGATGCGTTGCATCGTACTTCGCGTTTTCCGACTTTCGACGATTCGCGGTCCCGTGCGGCTTATGAAACTCCGAGGTTCAATTGGAGCTGGCTGGACGATCTGTCGGAGAGCCGGAGGAAAAAACGTGATGCCCTGCGGGAGCAACTGGTCTTTAGCGCGGTGGATGAATTGTTTGGAAACCTGTAGTGCGCATCGCGTTCACAGGTCGCGTCTGGGGCAAGTGCTTCGAGCATCTGACTTTGTTGCTACCCCATTGTCGATTGATCCCGTATAATGGGCGGCACGGGAGGGTCTGACACGTCAACTTCGGGGAACAATTAAAATCAGGAGCCGCGTAAACGCGGCTGACAAAAATGGTCTGCCGTTTCTCCAACCCGGCGTAAACGCCCGGGCCTAATACCGCTAACGCGGGAACGCCCGTAAACGGGCGTGGAGAGATTGGTCACATCAAAGTCCAACGCCCATCGTTTAATTCAAATCATTGTAGGAGGCGGCTCCTGCCGCCTATTTGTGCCCTATTCCACGAACTATCGGCGGCAGGAGCCGCCTCCTACAGGGGCGAATATCCGTTAACTTATTGTTTCACAACTCCTAAAGGAGAACCGATATGTTGGGGAAAACCTTTGCGACCTTGCTGGTGTCGGCCGCGGCGATGTGTGTTGCCCATTCTGCCGCGGGCGAGGATGGTGTGCGGGATTTGGGGTGGTTTTTGGGGCGGATGCGGGACGTAAAGGACTTGCCCGAGTTGGAGAACTCGCATACGGCGATGGCGAGCACGTGGGACCGGAGTGGGCGGAACTTTGATAATACGGACTTTAAAGGATTCGTTTTTCCGAAAATCGGATGGGTCGATCCGCGGCAGCCGGACACGACAGCGATTAAGGGCGCGCGAAATGTGTTGTTGGACGTCGATGGGCCGGGCTGCATTCACCGGATCTTCGTGGGAATGCTCGACAAGGCGCATGCCCGGACTAGGATCCAGATCTTCCTCGACCACAGTGAGAAGCCGCTGTTCGACATGTCGATTTTGGAGTTTTTCGACGACCAGAACGGCCCGCTGCCGTATCCGCTGGTTTTCTACAAGAGCTACCCGGGCACGCTCTTTCCGATCCCTTACGCGAAGCACTGCCGGGTACAACTGGTCAATCCCGATTTCGGCAAGCCCGATTTCCACCCCCACGCGTGGAACAACTACTGGCAACTCACCTACACGACGTATCCGGCGGGCACGAAAGTCAAAACCCTTACGTGGCCGCCCAGCGACGCAGAGAAGCGGCAGATCGAGCGGACCTGCAAGGCCTGGCTGAGGGCCGAGTCGACGCCGCCGGAGATGCCGTCGAAGCCGTCGGTCGAGAAGACCTTCGCCCTGGCCGCGGGACAGTCGCAGCAGATCGAGTTGAAGGGCTGCGGAGTGATCCGGCAGATGCGGATGGCGGTCGAGCCGGCCACGCCCGAGGCGCTGATGGGATTGCGGATGCAGTGGCGGTGGGACGGGGCCAGCGAACCGAGCGTGGACGTGCCCGTGGGCTACTTCTTCGGCCATGCCCATAGCGGACACGGCAAACGGGCGGACTCCGCCGCGGCCGTCCTTGGGCGCCGGCCCGGCGGACCGACCGAGTATAGCTGCAATTTCAATTCGCTGCTGTTGGGCGTGACCGACACGGAGGCGTACGCGTGTTTCCCGATGCCGTTTGCCGACGGGGCCGTGCTGCGGCTGGAGAACCGCTCGGCGGCGCCCATCGAAAAAGTGCAAGTGCGGCTGGACGTGGAGCCGCGCGACGCCTTGCCGGTCAACTGGGGCCGGTTCCAGGCGACTTGGAGCGAAGAACGGGCCGCGTCGGAGGCTACGCCCCGGTTCGGGCCGATGAGCGTGCCCGGCAAGGTCGTGCTCTTTCATCATGGCCGGGGCAAGTACGTGGGCATGATGCTGCACGTCGATTGGCCGCATCCCATCGAGCGGTGGTGGGGCGAAGGCGACTGGCTGATATGGACGGACGAAGAAGGCTGGCCGCCCAGCTATCACGGCACGGGCAGCGAAGAATACTTCAACAGCGGCTGGGGCCAGTTCGATCGCAAGGCCGTCTCCGGCTTCGTCGCCGTCCGGCCCGGCCACCCGACGGTGTACTCGTTCCACCTGAACGACGCGTTCCAGTTCCAACGGAACGTCTTGGTGGTGGAAGAGCAGATGGGTCCCGAGCCGGAGGCCGAGAAAATCATCCACCACCAACACCCCGCCTGGGACAGCACGGCGTATTGGTACGCGAAGTAGTCTCTATTGCGGAAACAATAGCGTGTGGCGATTGTAGAACGCGGAGTCCGCAGGGCTGAACAAGCCGGCAGGGGTCGAGGGAAAGGCATGGTTTTTCCGCTCTTCTTCCCGCACCCAACCGGCCTTGACCGCGGTTGGGGCCATTGTTATCATCCGCCCCGCTTTTTTCCTCATCAGACGGTCAGGAATGCCCGGCCACCTGGTTTTTTTCAGGAAACCGAAAACGCAAGGAGAGCGCCATGCGGAACGTAGTTGCTTTGCTGGTATTCTTGTGCGGGGTCGAGGCCGCTTTTTCCGACGAACTGGAAATCCTGCAGACGGCGCCCGCTGTGCAGTCGCCGCAACCCTTGACTCTCGCCGTTACGCGGACGGCGTCAGTCCCATCGACAACCAAGATGCCTCCCCAGGTTCTGCTTCATCTGTCCGTGTACGAGCTTTCCTTGACCAAGATGCAGCGCTTTGGCCTGGAATTGGAACAGGTTGCCGGCGGGAAAAAAAAGTGCCCTGACGTTCGCCGTTCATCCAACGTTGCAGGCAAAGCCGCCGGTAAAGAAGAAGGTCCTCACATTCCCCCAACCGGCAGAGGAACCTTCTGTCTCCAGGACCTCGACGATTCCGACGGTCTGTTACGCACCATTAAGGCCATGCGTCAAGATCGGATCATCAAAGTCCTTGCCGAGCCGACGCTGGTGACGGTAAGCGGGCGGGCGGCCACGTTTCACGTCGGCGGGGAGATTCCCGTGCTCATTCCGCAAGGCAGCGGGACGGTCTCGGTCGAGTATAAGAAATACGGGACGATGATCGATTTTCTGCCGACGATTTTGGACGACGCAACCGTTCATCTGGAGATTCGCGCCGAAATTTCGGAACTCGATCGACAAAACGGCATGACGGTCGCCGGGAACGTCGTTCCCGCCATTCGTTCCTGTAAAATGGATACCGCAATGAACCTCAAAGCCGGCCGGACCGTGGTTCTCAGCGGATTGCAGCAACACACCGCGGCAAAGCCCAATGCCGCGGAGAATGAGAAGAAAACATCGGAATCCAAAGCGAATCCAACGGAAAAGAAACCGGCAGTCGAAGAGACCGTCCTTCTGTTCGTGCTGAAGCCGGAAATCGTCGAGCCGCTGGAAGTGTCCGCCAAGTGACGTGATCGGCGATGCGGCACGGTCGAAGGGAACAATCCCTTTTTTTTCTGCGGAAAAATTGGGACAGTCTCCAAGTTTTGTCGGCTGTCGCTTAGAAAATTAGAGGGTAATGAAATCAATGCCTCTTGGCGATTCACCCTCACCCTAACCCTCTCCCGAAGGGAGAGGGGACCACCGGGATAAACTCTTAATTTTTCTTGGTTGCTTTCATCGCCCGGCGGAGGATCGGCTCGAAGACGTCGGCTTGGCGCACGAAGCCGAGGTCGCTGGCGTGGGAGCCGTCGGTCGAGCCTTCGGCGTCGTCGCCGTAGAGGTGGTCGCCGGGAATGTAGTAGAGATTCTTGACGCCCTCTTTCTGCAAGGTTTCGTAAGCGGTCCGCAGTGCGGCGTGGTTGGCGGTGTGGCCGTTGTTGACGGCGGGCAGGATCCAACTATTGGTCCTGCGGCGGTCCTCGACCAGGATGATCGGCGTCTCGGGCCGGGCCGCGCGGAGTTGTTTGACCAGCGGGATGCACTTGGCGGCGACGTCGGGCGCCCCCATGTTCGGCAGGCAATCGATCACGTACGCAGCGGCATCGACCTGCGCGATAAAATCGCCCACGGCCTTGTCCATCTTGCCGTTGCCGGAAAAACCGAGGTTGACCACCGGCACGTCGAAACGGCGACCGAGGATGGCCGTGTGCGCCATGCCGGGTCGGCTGGCACAGGCGCCGTGGGTGATGCTGGTGCCGTAGAAGACAATCGGCTTTTGGCGGGGCGCCAGCCCTTCGAACTTACTCCCTTGGGGGACGCCGATCGACAGAAATTGCACGCCGTTGTAAAGCGGCAGATAGAGTGCATATTCGCGCTCGCCGGGGGCCAGGCCTTCGACGATGGTGGTCTTGATTTCCTGGGAACCGGGCATGGTCACCGAAACCCATTTCCAACGGCCGTTCGCATCGCGGGCGTAGAGGTCCACGCCGCTGACTCCGGTGGCCGGCATGTGCGGCATGTCAAGCCGCTTCCGGTTCAACTTATAATGCACCCCGATCGCCGGGGCGTCGGTTTTGAACCGAACCATCATGCCCGCGCTGTCGCGGCTGAGGCTCCAGACCTTGGGCGCGACCGTTTTCTCCGCACTGGCGGGCAGACGATCAAACCAACTCAACCGCTTCTGATCGGGCAAGATGCGTCCTTCCACGCCCCATTGGGTCACGTCGTGCCACTCCAGTTTCTTCGAGGCGTTCTTGCTGACCCCCAGGGCCGGATCGAGTTTGGAGACGTCCGGGGCCTTTTGGGCGGCAGCGTAGCTGGAGATACTGAGCAAAACAACGGGGAGCAATTTGCAGTAGTACGTCATGGCGGGCGTCGGGGATTGAGGGTGATGGCTTGATCGAGCGCGGAAAGAAATCCAACCATTCAGTCAGACATCTCGGTTTTACGTGTAGGGAATGGCCCCCCTTTTTTGTCCGGGCGGGGTACGGGGCAGGTAGCGGTCCAGCAGATCGGCGGCCACCTCCGAGGCAGGAAGTTTCCGCGACTCGGCGGCCCACTGCAACCGCTGGGCCAACTCGGTCTTCAGGTAGAGGGTCAGGGGGATTTTGTCGGCGGGGGGTTTTTCGGGCATGGGATTGTCCGCTTTTGTTTGGGGATTGTTGCCATCACACTTGTAGGAGGCGGCTCCTGCCGCCGAAGAAATGGGATAAAACCACAATCGGCGGCAGGAGCCGCCTCCTACACAAACCGGTAGATTATGCTTCAGCATAACAAACCGACGTTGGAGAAAGCGTTATGCTGAAGCATAACCTACGCGACTAGGAAACCGCAAGCGGTCAACGGAGCTTGCTGATGAAACGGTGGAACTCGGTCTCCAGCGGCCCCAGCTTGCCGAAGGCTTTTTCGAACTCCTTACGGCGCTCCTTCGGCGTGTCCATGATCAGCGGCTTCTTCTCCGAAAGGATCTTCAAGTATTCCACGTACTCCTTGGGATGCCGGCGAAGGAGAAAGTACGTCAGCGCCCAGGCCTCGGCGTAGGCGTCGAGGCTTTGCTCCAGGTTGTGGAACCGCCGGTCGGTCTCGATCAGGGTGGCCAGCGAGTCGGCGGGCCGGCGGTGGAGGTATTCGGCGAAGCGGTTCAAGCGCGGCCGGTTGACCGCCCCGATCCCGCTCCAGCCCTTCGCGCTCCGCAGGTCGGGCGTCTCGAAGTACATGGCGATCCCCTCGCTCACCCAGAGCGGGCAATCGCTTAGCCGGGCGTGGAGTCCGCAATTGAAGGCGATCTGGTGCGTGGCCTCGTGAACGAGGGTGGCCACCGTCTGCTGCGCGCCCGGTTGGGCGAGGATCTGGTTGATCTGCTGGGCGGTGTTCCGCGGAACGGGCCGGCCCGACGTCTCGATGCCCGTCAGATCGAACAACGTCATGCGGTTGCTCATCAGGCTGTAGAAGGCCACGATCGATCCGCCCAGATCGCCGAGTTCGTCGCGGGTGAATTGCAGATATTCTTTCTGGTCGGCAAAGAGGACGGCCACTAGGGGGAACTCGGGCGGTTGGAGTTCCAAGCCCTTGCGCCGCCAGAAATTCATAAACGCCGCGTGCAGCCGTTCGAAGAGCGCGCCGCACCATTGGGCGTAGGCCCTCGAGGTGTCGTAACAGATCAGGTAATGGGCCGTGCTGAAGGTGTTGAAGCCCGGGGGCAGCTTGGCCAGCAACCGCTGGGAAAGTTCCTCACGGTTAAGCGGCTGGAAAGGGATCGCGTCGTGCGTGTGTTCGATTTTCTCCTTCGGCATGATCGCCCAGATCCGGGCGTCGGGCGCCAACAGCAACAGGCCGCCGTCCTGGGCCTCGGCCAGCAGACGGCCCGTCACCACCTGCTCCCGGCCGTCCCGACGGAAGACCGCTTGATCGGCCGCCGCCAGGGAGAAGGCGGGAAAAAAAATCAACAGGAAGAAGACCATCTGCTTCATGTTTGTATTATACCTTAAATCTTCATGTTTCAGGAAAGTCCGTTTAACATACTTTCGAAAGGCGTTGTTACGTCCCGTTTAGCAGCCGCCGGAACGGCGGCTCGAATTTACAAGAAACGCTGAGGTCGCCGTGCCGGCGGCCGCTATACGTTAAAACTTACCTCGGGAATCCCCGGAGTCGGCGTTGCCAGAACCGGACGGCCACTGCGGCGGCCGCCGCGACCAGGGCAAACAGGCCGACCAGCGCCAGGCAGATTCCCGCCACTTGGTCTTCCACGCCGTAGTGCAGGAGGTTGAAAATCAGGATCGAGAGGGTCCACACGCCGGGGGGCACGACGAGGATGCTGGCGGCCAGCTCGCCCAGCGAGACGGCCAGGGCCGCAAAGAACGCCGCCAGCATCGCCGGCCAACTCAGCGGCACGACGATCCGCCAGAACCGCGTCCCCGCCCCTGCCCCGTCCACTGCCGCACTCTCCAATAATTCCTGCGGGATCGACCGCACGCCGTGCCACAGCACCAGCGTGGCCACCGGCAGGCTCTTCAGAAACAGCGCCAGCCACGGGGCGAGAATCGAGTAGTCGTAGAGCCACTCCAACCACGGGTGCCCCGGGCGGTTCAGGAGGCGGATGATGCACAAGCCCAGGATCGGACCGGGGATCGCCAATAATATTGCAAATTGCAAATTGAAAATTGCAAATTGAAAATTGAACCACAATTTTCTCCAACCCCATGGAAAGCCGCGGCGGGCACCGACCAAAGGTTGGTCGGTCACGGAGTGCGACACTGCGGTCAACCGTACGGTGAGGCACCGTCCCCACCACGCCAGGCCCAGGCCGATCGGCACGGACGCCGCGGCGGCCAAGCCGCCGATCAGGAGCGACCAGCCAAGTTCGCGGCGGTTCTGCACCAATGCCGTGCCGATGATCCGCAGACATTTCGCCGGGGAAAACGACCGCACCCGGCCGGTCGCCGTCTGTTCGACCAGCAGGCCGGCTTTATAGAACAGACTCTCCAGCGGCACGACGGCCAGCAGGATCAAAAACCCCACGACGGCGACCAGCCAGAACCACTTCCACTTGCCCAGCGGATAGAGGAACGGCTGCCGCACCGTCAGCGGCCGGCGGCGGGGAGCAAAGCCAACCGCCAGGTTCCAGCCGACGGCGATCAGCACGGCCGCCGCCGCGATTCCCACCCAGGTCCAGGTCGGGATTCCCGGCTCTTGGCCGACCGCCATCTGCGTGTACACCTCCTCGGCGTAGGTGCGGATCATAAATAGGTCGGTGACCGTCATCTCACCGGCCGTAGTCACTACAACCCAGAGCGCGGCCAAGCCCACCGCCGGCAGGCTGCCGCGAAGCGTGACGTGGAAGAAGACTTTTCGGGCCGGGCCGTCCAGGAGGGCCTGCTCTTCCAGTTCCCGTTCGATCCGGCGCATTCCCAGGCCGGCGATTACGGTGACCCAGGGGATCGCCGCTAAAGTGTGGATCCAGATCGCCCCCCGCCAGCCGTTAAGCAGCGCGGCGCCCTCGGTGGCCAGCGTGAACCACCCTTGTAATCCGAAACCCGCCTCCCAGGCCGCCGCCTGCAAATACAGCGGCACGAAGACCATCCCCACCACCACCGCCAGTCCGATCTTCCGTCCCGGCAGATTGCTGCGGAAGAACAACCACCCCAGCAATACCCCCACCGGTACGCTCAGCGCACAGACCGATCCGCTGAGCAAGAGGGTGTTTTCCAGCAGCGTGAGGGTTCGAAAGTCCATGGTCGTCGGTCGTCAACCAAAAGTTGATGCCTCTCGGCTAGATAATCGAGTATCATGGCAAAGATATTATTCCGTCTCCGCCAGGAATCCACCAGTCCTTAGCCATAAAAAAGAGAGCATAATTTTTCCCTACTTGCATTGAAGTTTAAAGCATGTACAATCTAGGAAATTCTTATCTGTAGAAAATCTAAAAAATGGAGGGCATACAAATGCTATTTTCTCAAGCTTTATCCCAACTAACTTCACAAGCAATACCCCCATGGAACAGCTTGGAGATATCCAAGATTATTGTAAACGCATTAACTCCGATACTAGTTATCGTATTCGGATTTTGGTTAAATCGGCGACTCAAACACTTAGAACTTATTCAATGGGCAAACCAAAAAATAATTGAAAAACGGATCAAAATATATGAGGAAATTACACCCCTGCTTAACGAATTACTATGTTACTTCACTTACATAGGAAGTTGGAAAGAAATGACACCTCCAGAGATTGTAAATCTCAAGCGAAAAATAGATAAAATTGCATATATCAATGCACCTCTACTTCCTTCAAAATTTCTTGAGCATTACAATTATTTTATGCAACTGTGTTATGAAACTTACTCCGGATGGGGACAAGATGCTCAGCTAAAAACAAAATTCAAAAGACGTTGTGAAACTGCTGGTAATCAATGGTAATCTGAATGGAAACCATGTTTCACGATCGAAGAAAAATGTAGCAAGCCAAATGAAATTCGTGAAGCCTACGGAAGATTAGTGACATATTTAGCAAATGAATTAGGCATTGGTGTAACTGCGGAAGCCATAGAAACTGGCCGTGTACCAGGAAACATCAGATGACTAAATTTGAAAAAATACACAAAATGAAAAACGGGAGCAATACTATGAAAAAGGAATTGATCGTGAAACTTCATGCCGATTTCGAGCAATTATTGCACAAGGAAGAGGAAGCAGGCATAGAATTCTGGCTGGCGCGGGATCTGCAGAGCGTCCTTGGTTACGACCGTTGGGAGAATTTTTCGAGAGTCATCGAAAAAGCGATAACATCATGCGAAAATACGGGTTATGACGCACAGGATCATTTTCTTGAAACCACGAAAATGACCCCCATCGGGAAGGGTGCGGAGCGTGAAATCAGCGACTACATGCTCACCCGCTACGCCTGTTATCTGATTGCCCAGAACGGCGATCCGAGTAAGGAGGCGATTGCCTTTGCGCAGACCTATTTCGCCGTTCAGACCCGGAAGCAGGAATTGATCGAGAAGCGGTTGGCCGAAGTGGAGCGGCTCAGCGCGCGAAAGAAGCTGACCGTTTCGGAGAAGGAACTCTCGGGGATTATCTACGAGCGGGTAGGAGATGAAAAGAGTTTCGCGCGGATCCGCAGTAAGGGCGACCAGGCCCTTTTCGGCGGGCACACGACCCAGCAGATGAAAGGCCGGCTGGGAGTGCCGGCAAACCGCCCGTTGGCCGATTTCCTGCCGACGATCACCATCAAGGCGAAAGATTTTGCCAACGAGATCACGAACTTCAACATCAAGCGGGACGACTTGCGGACGGAGCCGAGCATCAGCCGGGAACACGTTCGTAACAATCAAGAGGTGAGAAAAGTTCTTAGCAATCGAGGGATCGTTCCCGAGGAGCTGCCGGCGGCGGAGGACGTCAAGAAAATCGAACGCCGGCTGGAATCGGAGCAAAAAAAAATGCCGCAGCAGGTGAAGGCCCTCGAATCGGAGGAACCGGAAACATAAAGAGGATCTCGGAAAACCATTAGTTTAGCCCCGGCACATGTGCCGGGAGGATGGCGTTTCCCTCGCACTCCCGGCACAAGTGCCGGGGCTAAACTTATTGAAAATCTGATTAACCCGAAGCGTCGAAAGCCGATCGGGCGGCGCCTTTGGAAGGCGGGAGGCCGAGGTAGTGGAGGCCGGTGGTGGCGGCGGCGGTGATGGGGACGGGGCGGGCGACGGTTTGGCCCGACGGGACGCCGGGACCGAGGGCCAGCATCCAGACGCGGCGGCAGCCCTCGTCGGCGTCCTGGTTGGTGTAGAAATCGCTGTGATGGATGAACCCCGGGCCGCCGGGCCGGTCCAACTCACGACCGTGGTCGGGCAGGATCAGCATCATGGTCTTGCCCCGATAGTCGGGCAGTTCTTCCGCGGCCTTCCACAGTTTCCACGTCAGGTCATCGGTGCGGCGGATCGCCTCGACGTAGCGCGACCACGAGCCATAATGGGCGCAGTCGATCTCGCCGAAGTCGACGCTCATTACGCCGGGCGAGAATTTTCTCATGCAGGCCGTGGCGCAGCCGGCCAGGAAGGCGTCGTGGCTGGTGCTGCCCGAGGCCCCGCGCCAGGCTTGGTATTGCTCGTCAAACCACTTTTTTGCCTTCGGCGATTGGAGGCCGGCGATATCGACACGGCTGTTTTGCCGGGCCAGCCGGGCACACGTAGCGGCGGCTTTCAACTCTTCTTCCGGCGATCCGGCGGCGGCCGCCCGGGCCATGAGGCGGTCCATCTCCTCGTCCGTCGCGCGGGGGATGGTCGGCGGCTCGACGACGTTGGCGGCGTAGCGGCGCCCGTAATCGGCGGCGGTGCTTAAGCCCGTCTGCGCCAGGATCGAGGCGTAGACGAACGACCATGCCGCCGTATCGGGTGCCTGGCGGCGCTTGCGGTAGATCTCAAAGATCGTCGGATGGGCCGGCGGCCGGGACCAATCGAGGTCGTCCCACTCCCAGTGGCCCGTCTTGATCGAGGCGGTGCAGTTGGGATGGACGACCAGGTGCTCGACCCGCATGTTGGTCAACAGCGTCCCCCGCGGGACCATTTCCTTCCACAAGTGCGGGATGTAGCGGTGCTCGGGATCGCCGATCGACTCGCTGAAGCGCGTTCCGCCGCCGAAGACGACCAGAATCAGCTTCCGCTGCTCGGGATCGGGGAGAGTTGTGTCGAAGGGGGCAGTCCCAGCTTCACTTCGTGAAAATGGGGACAGTCCCCCCACCAAACCCGCGCCGGCCGCGAGGCGGAGGAAATTTCGGCGATTGGTTTGGAGAGTCATTCTCGTGAAGTTTATTGAACATCAGATAAATGTATTATCGGATTCAATAGCCGGCGGCTAACAGCCGCCGAGAGATACGTGAATGTCCCGCGGCGGCTGTTAGCCGCCGGCTATTGAATGCAACTTGAACAAACCGAAATTCAATAAACGGAAATGAAGACCCTTATCTCTGAACTGCCTGTTGCTGCGTTTCGGCTTTCTTTTTCGCCGCCTCCGCCTCTTCGCGCTCTTTCTTCAACTTTTTCTGCAGCTTTTCCATTTGAACCTTGCTGAAGGCGTCCCATTGAGCCTTGTCGACGGCGACGAACAACTCGCCCTGTTTGTCCGTTTGATCCATAAGCCGAGATTCAAAACGGAGAAGCGGAACGTCGGGCTCTTGGACTCCATAATAGAGTGGTTTTTTCTTGGAATCAGCCGACTTGTCGGGGGGGATTTCGGAAGTCTGGGACAAGGGGACGGACGCCCGGCACGATACTTCCTTGGGCGCGTCGATGGTGAGGTCGATCGGGCCGAAATCGTTCCACAGGCCGGCCGGGTGCAGGACGTAGGCCAACTGGTAGCTGGGCGTGCCGCCCGTGTCGAGGTAGGCGTATTGGTTGTACGTCACCTTGACCGATCGCGTCTGCTTCGGCGAAAACTTGACCTGGTAGTGCAACAGGTTCATGGGGGCGAAGGTGAAGACCACGGGCAGGTTCTTGAGCACGGCCAGGCAGGAGGCCTTTTCGGTTACGCTTAGTTTCGCGTTCGGATCGAGATAGTCCACCCGGGCGTAGACGGTCGGATCGGGACGGGAACCTTTCGTTTCTTTGTCGGCTTTCTTCGTTTCAAGTTCGCGAGGGCGGATCTGGCCCGAGCTCAAATCGATCGAGCGCTCACGGACGTCGCCGCCCCAAGCGGTAAAGATCTGCTCATAAGCCGCAGCGGCGTCCTTATCGAACCGCCCGGCCAGTTGGGCGAACAACTGCGTCGCCTTCTGCTCGCCGATGGCGCTGAGGACTCCCAGGTTCCCGTGGAGCAGTTCCTCGGAATTCCCGCCGTGGGGCCACGAATAATACCAACGATCCCGGGGATAGCTCCGCATGGGACCGAGGTCCAGACAGGCGTACTCGACCAACAAGGCCGCGTCGCGCGGATTCCATTTTTTGGCGGACACAAGGTAGTTGCGCAGGGCCTCGCGGGCGGGAGCGTACTCGGCCGGGTTTGGGGGGATCAGCTCCGACCATTTTGCGGTTGGGGCGGACGGTTTAGCGGCCTGCTGCGCCGTCTGGACCGGGGCCGGTGGGGCGATGCCGCTCGCTTTGCGTACTGCCGCTACGAGCCGGGCCAGGGCGGCGTCGGCAGCGATGCCCGACTCGATGGATTCTCTTGCCCGTTGTCGGATGATTCCATAGATCGTGGAATTGGAAATGACGGTGAAACGTACATGCTTGTTGTCAACCACAATGTATACGTCCGGTGAACCCATGGAAAACGGAGAGATGTAGATCCCGCGGAGGATCGGGAAACCAAAATCAACCTGTACTACCTGGTCCGTGGGATTTTCGATGGTGTAGGCCGCCGTCACGCTGACAAGCGGCTTGGAGGGTTGAGTATCCTCGCTAATTGTATCTGTGCGAAAATGTACGTTTCTCTCCGTGAGAAATTGAAGGCCGAGGTCTTCTTTGACCACGCGGAGCCGGGTTTCCCGGGCCGGTTTCAGGGTGGGGTCGAGCCGGGCCAAGACGCCTTTAGCGGCGGGATCGCCGTTGGGGTATTTCACCACGAACGGCCCCCCGTTGCCCCGGGCCGACTCGGCCGCCAGAATCAGGCACAATCCTACTGTCACGGTCCGAATGTAGGACAGGTTGGCAACCTGTCCTACGATCTTTTGCACTGGTTTTGACGCGATCATCCTCACCACCCTTTCCTGTAAGAGAGAGTATGGTTGCCGATCACACCAATGTATAGATTAGAACGCATCGGACTCCTGTTTAGTTCCCGAAAACATTAAAAAAGGCTCAGATTATGGATTATTCCCTTGACCGCCTGATCCCCAGCCTCATCTCCTTCCGGAGAGGGAGGGTTTTAATGCCTCAATGGGCGAGGGAACTGAGGATCAGAATTAATAACATTATCAATAAAAAACCGTAACGGAGCCCCAGCAAATCGCTTTTCGAGTAGTGCCTGGCAGATAATCTACAATAAATCATAAAGAGAATTCCCGGGATCCAAGAAAGCGCGATCGAGAGTAGCACGAAGGGAAGAAATATCAAGGACCACTTCTGGATCCAGAGGGATAGACCGTCGTGCATTCCCGCCAATAAAAGAAAACTCGCTTGGAAAAGGAGGGCGTCGCGAATTGCTCTACGGAATCCGCGGCGATTATTCTCGAATTCCGCCGAGGAACTCGGGAGTTTGGATTCCTGATCTACGCTGTGGGGCGATTGATAGGGATTTTCTTCACTGCCGGCGGCCTGGTTCACTTCGGAGGCAACCATCTAAATAATCTCGATCACCCCCGGGATTGCCATCCCGGGGCGTTTTGGTTTGATGATTAATTCTCGTCGGTGCCGACCAGCTTCTGCTCCAACTCGTCGGCCTGGAAGGCGATGGCTGAGAGGGTGCGGCTGATCTCGGGAGGGGTGAGGTGCTCGGCGAGCTGGTTGGCCTGGAGGACGACCATCGGGGTCTGGCCGACGGCGCGGACGGCAAAGGCGCCCTGGACCAACGTGGCGTTCTGCTGGAGCAGCAGCGAGGCGTTCTTTTCGGAGAACGGGCCGCAGAGCGACCAGTAGTTGACCAGCGCGTTGCCGGCGGCGTCCTTCTGGCCGAACTCGACGGTGACGGCCTGCTTGCGGAGCGCGCCGACCGTAAGAGTGATCTTCAGGGCGTCACCGCTGTCCTCGACCTTCCAGCCGGCAGCGGTGGCCACCGAACGGACGGCGGCCTTGGGGTCGGTGACCACCGCGGCGGCCATCGCCGGAGCGGCGGCCTGCGGGGTGGTCTGGCCGGAGCCCATCGCCTGCTGGATCATCTGCGGCAGCATCAGGCCGAAACCGGCGCCCATGCCCATCCCCATCGCCCCCTGGGCCATGCCGCCGCCGCCGACGCCGGCCTGCTCGGCCAGCTTGGCCATGCTGTTGGCCGTCTGGAATTTTAAATAGGCATTGAGGTCTCCCACCGCTCCCATCGAGGACCGGGCGTCGATGGCCTTTTGGACCTCCTCGGGCGGAGTGATGGCGTTGACGAAGAAGTCGACCAACTCCAGGCCATACTTCGTAAACTCGGTCCCGACCACTTTCTTGGTCTCGGCCGCCAGTTCGTCGTACTTGCCGGCCAGGTCGAGCATCCCGACCTTCAGTCCGCCCAGCACGTCGGCCAGCCGGGAGACGATCAGGTCCCGAAAGTACGAGGTCGCCATCTCGGTGGTGTATTTCCCCTGGGTGCCGACGATCGTCTGCACGAAGTTCTGGGACTCGAGCACCCGGAAGGAATACTTGCCGAAACCGCGGAGACGGACCATGCCGAAATCGGTATCACGGAAGGGGATCGGCTCGCGGGTGCCCCATTTCTGGTCGAGGAAGATCTGCTTGCCGATGAAGTACACCTGGGCCTGGAAGGGGGAGCGTTCCCAGGGAATCGTTAGCAGCCGGGTCAGGATCGGCACGTTGGCGGTCACCAGGGTCCGTTGGCCGGGGCCGAAGACATCCAACGCCTTGCCGCCCTTGAAAAAGACCGCCTCCTGATTCTCCTGGACGATCAACTGCGCCCCGAGCTTGATATCGGCCGAGCCTTCGGGAGGGATGCGGTGCACCAACTCCGTATTGGTGTTATCGAAAAACTGAATCACTTCCAAGCGAATGGCCATGGTAATGCTCCGGAAATGGGATTAAAGGACAATTTGCATCATAGCGGAGGAGTGAGAAATACGGAATGCAGAGACCACTGGTCCTCGAATGGTTTATCGCGCCGGTCTCTATGGGTATTCTTCGATCGGCTACATTTCTTCGGATTTTTCCATCGTTTTCAAAAACCCATTTGTCGCAGACGCCCTAGCTTAACAGGTTTTCGATATATATTCATCTTGGTAAGTAGGCCCGACGATGATATAGTTCCGCCCTGACTTTTTTTCGCATTCGCAAGACTTTTCAAAGTTTATCGAAGTCATGGCAGCACGGATCGGCCAACGTTGTTGGATTCTCCTGGTTACGACGGCGATGATTCTGCCAGGCTGTGCCGAGATGCCGACCTGGGTCCCCTTTAACGGCCCTGTTTCGGACGAGATTCCCGGCCTGGTGACCCCGGCCAAGAAGATCACACAATTGCAGCGGCTTGCCCAGGCGGGTCCGGAGAGCAGTCCGCAGGAGAAGCGGGCGGTGGTGGAATACCTTACGCAGACGATCCGTACCGAGGCCGATCCGCTGGTTCGGGCGGAGATCATTCGCACGGCCGGTGCGTATCCCATCCCGGAAGCGGCCCTCTTGTTGACGGCGGCGCTGAAGGATACGGACGCCGACGCGCGGGTCGCGGCCTGCGAGGCCTGGGGGAAACGGGGCGACGCCCAGGCCGCCCACCTGCTGGCCGGGATGCTCCGCAGTGACGAGGACCACGACGTCCGCCTGGCCGCCGCCCGAGCCTTGGGTTTCACCCACGAGCCGGAGGCCATTGCCGCCCTGGGCGAAATGCTGATGGAATCGGATCCGGCGATGCAATATCGCGCGGT
Source organism: Pirellulales bacterium (assembly GCA_016936015.1). GTDB lineage: Bacteria > Planctomycetota > Planctomycetia > Pirellulales > Thermoguttaceae > JAFGPV01. The sequence continues at coordinate 3,352 of JAFGPV010000031.1, read as the reverse complement.
GCTGTCGCTGAAGCAGATTACCGGCGAGGATTTAGGCAACAATGTCGACCGCTGGCGGCAGTACGTCCAAGAGGGCCGGGCACAGCCGGCAAAACCGAGTTGGCTGGCCAAGCAGGCAGAACAGTGGTTTTGAGCGTCACCAACGGCGCTCCAAAGCGCAGTATATTCCGAAAACGGCCGGAAAAACCCACTCCTCTCCGGCCGAATGCTGAACCAGAACCCCATCGCGGGCCGATCTTTTAACAAGCCGTTCGTTTTCTCTTCTCTTCGAATGTGAACCTTCAACGCCCTCCACTCCGTTATGTGTGCAATGCAGTTGCTCGAAAACCTGAAAATTCGTAATATATGGACATCGCACGGAGCGACGAGTGAATTGCGGATCGTTACGGGCGAAGGAGAGCCCCGAACGGTGTCCCTTGGCGGCGATCCTGGGCAGGCATTTCGAGGCGGGGAAATGACGATTTCGGACCGACGCTGGCATGCGTTGCATCACGACGGCCGGATTTCGGCCCGACATTTCACTCCACCCCGGCAAGTTGGGCAATCCGCCGGATATACTATGCAGGCGTTCCCTTTTACCGAACAGTTCAAAAACCTCTTCCACCTGGCCGTCCAGATGACCGAATCGGCCGGAGCGGAAGGGGTAATCGTCCTGCTGGACGGACCCGCCGACTGGACCCGGCTGAAAACCATGGCCGGCCCGGCCAAGGTGATCGTCGCCGCCGATACCGCCGATATCCTGGCGGGGGCGAAAGATGTGGGCCTCCACACCGTGCACCTCGACATGTCCGAAAGCCCCATCTACGAACGCCTAACCCAGTCGGTCCTGGAGGCCGTGGCTGACGACCTCCTCTCCCCCGGCTCCAGCGTGGTGGTGCTCTATAGCGGTTTTGACGCCGACGACGTCGATTCGATGAGCGTGATCAACCTCGACGAGCACCTGAACCGCTTAACCGGCCACGACTTGCGGCAGTTGGAGACCCGGGTCCCCCTGGACACGCTGAAGATCGTGGTCGATCTGGCCGTGGAAATCGGCCGGGAAGGCCGGGAGGGCAAACCCGTAGGCACCTTGTTCGTAGTCGGCGACTCGCGAAAGGTGCTGGCGTGCAGCCGGCCCGTGGGCTTCGATCCCGTCCGCGGCTACCACCGCAAGGACCGGAACCTGAGCGACTCCCGGGTCCGCGAGGGGATCAAGGAGATCGCCCAGATGGACGGGGCGATCGTCGTCTCCGCCGACGGCGTGGTCGAGGCCGCCTGCCGTTACCTCGATTGCTCCGCCGCCGACGTGACCCTCTCGAAGGGCCTCGGCGCCCGGCACTGGGCCGCGGCCGCCATCTCCCGGGCCACCAACGCCGTCTCGGTGACCGTCAGCCAGAGCAACGGCACCGTCCGCATCTTCCACAACGGCGAAGTCGTGCTCCGCATCGAACCCTCGCTCCGCCGCCCCATGGTCTGGCGGGCCTTCGAGCACGAGCCACCGGCCACGGAACCGAAGCCGAAGCCGAAGGACGAAGGGTAAGGGGAGAAGAGAGAAACGTACCATCTGCCGTTGCCGAGATGCTGTGGTGTGGATGGTTCATAATGATAGCGAGGGCAACGTCTCCAGATCTTTTGCTCCTCCCGGCGTTCCTCAACTTGCAGGCGGAATGGAGTATTGCTATAATATCTTATCAGCTTGAATGTTACGCCAATCCGCTGTCAAGTAGGTTGTCATGAAATCGGTTCATGCACATTTCGAAAATGGTATTTTTCGGCCGACGGAACAGGTCGATTTGCCGGAGCACTGCGAAGTGGTTTTTGTTCCGACGATTGTGGAGCCGAAGCTGGACAAGGACTCATCTCGCGGCGACCTCTATGCTATTCTGTCCCGCAGTTATGAAACCGGCCAAAACAACCTCGCCGCACGGCATGACGAATTTCAGTCATGAAACCGATTTTTCTGGATACGGTGGGATTGATTGCTCTCTGGAACCGCAGCGATCAATGGCATGTTTCGGCAAAATGCAGCTTTGATGAGCTTGCAGCCGCCGAATGCGACTTGGTCACCACCAGTGCCGTATTACTCGAGTGCGGCAACGCCGCTGCTCGGCAACCGTTCCGCCATGAGGTTGTTTTGCTGCGGAGAAATCTGGAATCGCGTGAAAAATTGATATTTCCCACCCGTGAAGACTGGGAAGAAGCGTGGCAGTCTTATGAAACCGGCACAGCGGATCGGGTGGGGATTGTCGATTGTCTGAGTTTCGCCGTAATGCGTCGCTTGGGCCTACATCAAGTGTTTACCAACGACCGACACTTCAATACCGCGGGATTTGAAACGCTGTTTTAATAGGATTCCTTGGTGCGACGTTTGCCGTGATTTGCTTATTTCTCCGGAATTCAACAGACTCCGACGAATGACGTCTTTTTACTCCGGCCGCTCGATCTGGAGTTCGACGTTGTAGCGTTCGAAGGGGCGGTTGGCGCGGATGACCGGGGCGGAGGTGATGGTCATCCGGCCAGCGGGGCGGCCGCTGCTCTGGAGCGATTCGTAGAGCAGCCGGCCGGGATCGTTCAGCGGGCGGCGGACGAAATGATACTGTTTCATGAGCAGTTCAGCGAGCGCCCGGGGATCGCCCGTCTTTCCTAAAAAGGTAATCCGATGGACCTGCTGGGCCGGATTGAAATAGTAGGTCAGCGCCCCGGCCAGGTCGGTAAGCTGCGTACCGGTGACCAGGGGGACCCGATAGCCGCGGAGTTCCAAGGGCGACAGGTCGGTGGAGACCCGGGGCCAGCGCTCCAAGACCCAGGTCGGTGAAACGTCGAAGCGGAAAACGTCGGAGAGTTGTTTCACCGGGGCGCCCTCGATCGGCAATCCCGCCGCGGCGACGGCGGGGCGGGCGCCGGCGGGCAGCGCGGGATCGGACGGCGAGAGCGACTCGCCGCCGGCCGACGCGGTCGCCGCGTCGGAGGATCCGGACTTCAGATTCCGCCAATAGTCGCCCAAGCGGCAAAGGCTGATCGGTCCCCCCGCCGCCAGGGCCAATAAAACGCCGCCTAAAACCAGGGATCTTTTCATGGCTTCTTACCTTCTTGCAGAGTGCAGAATGAAAGAAACTCCGCCCTATCAGGAATCGGTTGGCAAGTAGTGGAGTTTACAGAATCCGCTAATCATCCGCCCCGGATTGCCGAGAGAGATTACTCCGTGCAAAGAACAAAACCGGCAGGATCGTGCCAAGTGGAAGGATGAAGGATGAGGGGGGAAGATGCTTGTGTTACAACTGCTTGCTATTGAGCCCTGCATTGCCAATGAACCGTTCCACGGCCAAAAAACCAGCAAACTCGGCTGGAACAGCCGTGTTTGCGGTGGAACAAC